>CAZOIG010000160.1:0-4296 GCA_964579235.1 uncultured Gammaproteobacteria bacterium | reverse complement strand
GAGCTTATAGGCCAAGACACGAGTGATCAGCCGTTTCAAAAAGGTGCTCTGTTGGTGAACGACTGGTTAGATGCGGTGCTGGAGAATGATGCCAACCGTTTGACAGAGCTGGTTACCGAGTACGCAGACTGGCTAAATGTGATTGCCTCGAATCAGACAGAATTTAATCGAACGGCCTACGACCTACTGCCATTCAACATCTTGGTTACCGAAAAGAACGAGCAACGAACGTTCAAGACCATTGACCCCGAGTGGCAACTTAAAACCGATATTTCACCAGAGTTTGTACTGTTCAGAGCACTGTTTTGGTTTGCCTTTGAAAACAAGTCTTTGTTGCGCAAATTTGCAAATGAGCACCACCTGTTCTCGATCGAAACCTTTATTCTACAGTTTGCCCCCTCGATCGCATTACCTGAAGACTTAGTGCCATTTGTCGAGTTAGAGGAATCGATACAGGCTGAAATCGATTCAAGCTTTATGCTGGGTGCAGTTGAATTGGCTACCCAACAAAGTTTTGACTCCGAACTCAAAATAGAAGACAAGACAATCGCACAAGCAGTTTGGGTGGATGCCAACGATAAAGCTGATCTGAGCAACTTAGCGTCCACTCAAGTGCTCAAACAAGCTGCGGCTCAGGTGCTTGATTTACAGGTTAAAGCTCCGCATGGAGCTAAGGCTAAACTTCGTATAGACCCACTTTCTTGTGTTGGTGGCTTCAAAATCAATCGGCTTGAGCTATTGGATTCAAGCTCACAAACCCTGCATGTACTCGACACAAAAGCGGTACTGAAAAGTTCAAGTCTAAACAACATTGAGCGCGCTGACCCGAGCAGCGATGAGCCTTTATTACTCGCGGTTAGTGATGACCCTTATCTGATGCTTGATCTTACGGACGTCGATCAGCTCAACACCGAAAACCAAGCAAAGGTGGAAGCGGTTCGCATTGAATTAGAGTGGGTTTGGGACGAGCATTATAGTCGCGCGCTAAGCTCGCTTAGCCTAGAGCTCGCCAATCGCAATCGCACATTGTTGCAACAACTGAGTGCGATCAACACATTGCGTTCAGAAAACCAATATCAAGAAACCACAATTAAGGATTTACGTGATCACCGTAAAACCTTGATGAAACTTGAACGCGAGCAAGAGCAACGAGCTAACAAAAGCGAGGTGCAGGTTAATCGACTACGCGAGGCCTTGGACCAACAACGTCAGAAAAACGACGCTTTGTATGGCTTTTTACTTGCTCGACCGAGCACGCGAGCCCGTGCATTTCTCTCACGTATGGTCAACAAGCTGTTGCGTAGACCCGTGCAAGAGGTCGACACCGAGGTATTTAAGCCGCCCCTACCTGAACCTGAGCCAACACCATGGTCAGAGTTGCTGGGGCAAAATACCGAAGACTACGGTTTATGGATTAGCGAGAACGACCTGACTCCGGAGCAGTTGGAAGCCGCCAAACAAGAGATCGAGGCCATGCCATATAAGCCTGTTTTCTCAATCTTGGTGCCAATATATAACACCGATCCGGAATATCTTTTGCCAATGATTCGCTCAGTTCAGGCACAGATCTATCCTCATTGGCAGCTTTGTTTGGTGGATGATTGTTCGCCCAAGAGCTATCTACGCAGCATCCTTGAGCACGAAGCGTCGCTAGATGAGCGCATCAGCATTCGTCTGAACGAGGTAAACCAGGGCATTTCGGTCACAACCAATGATGCGCTGGCAATGGCGAAAGGCGACTATATCGCGCTATTGGATCATGACGATGAGATTACCGTTGACGCCTTGTACCACAATGCGAAAGCCATCAACGAAGACCTTGACCGAGAGATGATCTACTCGGATGAAGACAAGATGGATATGCAAGGCAATCGCGAGGAACCCTTCTTCAAACCAGACTATTCGCAAGACTTGCTCGAGACCAATAATTACATTTGTCACTTTAGTGTCATCAAGAAATCGATCATGGATCAGATTGGTGGCTTCCGGGAAGGTTTAGACGGTTCACAGGATCACGACGTTATTCTGCGCGCCGCTGACGCCGCTAAAAAGGTTCATCATATTCAACGAATCCTTTACCACTGGCGCAAGATCCCTGGGTCCACGGCGGTCGTTTACGACGCAAAGTCCTATGCTTGGGAAGCTGGCCGTAAGTCTGTAGAGGACCTTCTGCGCAAGCGTGAGTCTGGAGTGCGGGTCGAATTTGGCAGCTTAAAGGGTAGCTATCGGGTGTTTCGCGAGATCAAAGGCGAACCCCTCATCAGCATTATTATCCCGTTTAAGGACAAGCCAGAACTATTGCGGTCATGCCTTAACTCAATTTTAAATCGCTCTAGTTATCAAAATTTTGAGGTGATCGGGGTAAGTAATAACTCGGAGCAGCCCGAAACTAAGGCAGTCATGCAGGAATTCACTGCGGCCGATGAGCGCATTAAATTCGTTGAGCATAACGTCGCGTTTAATTTTAGTGATATCTGTAACCATGGTGTTGAGCAATCCTCGGGGGAGTATGTATTACTGCTCAACAATGACATCGAAGTGATCAGTAGCGATTGGCTAGAACGCTTGTTGGAACACGCTCAACGCCCCGAAATCGGCGCAGTCGGCGGTAAACTGCTCTACCCCGATGGCCGCATCCAACATGCTGGCATCGTGGTTGGCATGGTCGGCGCTGCGGGTCATCCGCATAAGTTTTTCCCCGATAACCACATTGGCTACCACGGTCGCTTGCACATGGTTTACAACGTGAGTGCTGTTACTGGCGCCATGTTGATGGTGGCGCGCAGCAAATACGACCAAGTCAAAGGGCTGGATTCAAAGCAGTTAGCTGTGGCTTACAATGACGTCGATTTTTGCTTAAAGCTTATGGAAGCTGGCTATACCAATCTATTTACGCCACACTGCAAAGCAACACATCACGAATCAGTCAGTCGCGGTTATGAGGACACGCCCGAAAAACTCGAACGATTATTGAAGGAACAAAAAGTCTTTTTGGAGAGATGGTCAGACTTTTTGGATAAGGGTGACCCCTATTACAACCCGAATCTAAGTCTGAAAAAGGAGAACTTTTCGTTGAATTTTCGCGATTAAGTTGGAGCATTGACTATTTAATAGTAGTGCACTAAGACAACCTTCGGGCAATGCCAGAAAGCAACATCAGGAAACAACACTAAAACTATGATTCTAAGCAGATTAGACAATCGACAGTTTCTTTGGGCGTTTCTAGGTCTAGCGATTGCACTAAGACTGTGTTTGATGCCGTTTTTTGGCCATGTTGACCTATTTTCTGAGTACCGTCGCGTTATGTACGCGCTCGAAAATGGGCACATCTTAGATAATAGTCATCGCTTATTGGTCTACTACGTTGAGGTTATTTTTGCGTGGTTTGGCAGTCTTTTTATCAATGTCAACGAGGCCTTGTTCCATTTAGAAGACCCGACCCAATCAACTGCGGGCGTAGAAGACTACCTCTATTTTCTAAACGACCCTCATGTCTACCGCTATCTATTCTTTTTTAAGCTGCCCTATTTCTTGTTTGATATCGCAACTGCGTTGCTGATATGGCGCTTTATCGACAACCCAGCGTACAAACGGGTCGCGCTATTACTTTGGCTGTTTAACCCTTTAACGCTTTTCTCGACCTACATTTTTGGCCGATTCGAAGTCATCAGTTTGTTCTTTCTGTGTTTAACCGCTTATCAGCTTAAGCAGCATAGACTCTTTCTGGCGTCATTTTGTTTTGGCTTGGCGCTTTGGTGCCGAGAGATCAACCTGCTATTTCTACCGATTTTTGTGGTTGCTTTAATCGACGCGAAAGACCACTGGTTTAAAAACGGGCTGGTCATGAGTGTCTGCGCTGGCTTAGTGCTGGGTCTGTATTCTTTGCCGAGTTCGATGGTCACGGCTTTGGGCGGGGACGTTAACTTTTTTCTCGACCCAGACACTGCACGCTCAACCGACGCCTTGCACCAATTGCAAGTTCTCGGCTACTACTGGTTTTTACCTGTGGTGATCGGTCTGGTTGCCAGCGTGATCTACACATGGGAGCGTTTGTTTGATGATCATGCAGAGCGCTTCGTGGTGGGCTCGGCACTAGTTCTGCTGGTCTATTTTGCCTTTAATGTGCACAGTGTTCACTATGCGGCGTGGTTAATGCTATTTCCGATATTGGCGATTGCCTACGGAGCTAAAGTATTCACACCGCTGCTTGCACTTTGGCTAACGTGGCTTGCGTATTGGCTATTGACCACCGACGCGGGCGTGTTCACCTTTTTTCTCGCCGCACCATTGCACACG
>CAZOIG010000159.1:0-6699 GCA_964579235.1 uncultured Gammaproteobacteria bacterium | reverse complement strand
AAAGGCAGCACCCGTTCAAGAACCTCTTCTTCGCCAGTGGTTGAGTTTACCAAAGCACGGCCCTGGTAAGCATCTAAACCAGCCTCCAATGCTTCAATAATTGACGAGTCAATACACAATGGCACATCCACCACAGCCTGAACGCGGCGAATCGCTTCCGCCAGTATCGCAGGCTCGTCGGCTAAAGGAATACCCGCATTCACATCCAACATTTGCGCGCCCGCAGCGACCTGTGCGATGGCATCAGCTTCGACGCGACTGTAGTCGCCCTCTTTCATCTCAGCCGCTAAAATTTTACGCCCGGTAGGATTAATGCGCTCGCCGATCATAGTAAAAGGTCGGTCAAAACCAATCGTAATTTCTTGCGCGTGCGACGAGAGTAAAGTGTGAATCATGGTTGCTTCCTATAGCTGAGTAAATGCTTGCGCAATGCGCGGAGTGTTGTAAGTGATGATTGTAAAAAAATTGCCTGTACTTGACTACTGACCCGGCGCCCAACAGATGCGGTCGCCCAATACACCAGAGTCGAACACCATTTGTCGAACATATTCCTCTTGGCGATACGCCATAATGTGCACGCCACTCACGCCAGCTATTTCCTTGCACTGCTGCATAAGCTCTACACAAATTTTTTGCCCTTCTAATTTTTGGTTCTTAGCGCCTTCTAAACGGCTGATTATGGCATCAGGAATATGCACACCTGGCACGTTAGAGCGTAACCAACGGGCGGTCTTCGCCGAAGCAAGCGTCCCTACGCCGGCAATCATAAACGCTTTCTCCATTAAACCTTGATCCACCGCTTGAGCCATCATGTCTTTGAACACGGGCATATCAAAACAGTATTGAGTTTGAATGAATTCTGCACCCGCCTCGATCTTTTTGCTTAGCTGTGAGAGTCGCGATTGCACCGGCGGTACAAATGGGTTGATGGTCGAACCTGCGAATAATTTGGGCGCTTGCTCGAGAGCGCGCCCACTCAAAAATCGACTTTCGTCGCGTAGAGTGCAAATAGTCGTTGTGAGCGAAATGCTGTCCAGATCAAACACCGGCTTGGCTTCAGGATGGTCTCCAGCCGACACATCGTCGCCAGTCAGGGCAAGGACGTTACAGACGCCCAATGCCGCTGCGCCCAAAATGTCACCTTGAATAGCAATTCGGTTCTTGTCGCGACACGAAACCTGCAGAATCGGAGAGTAACCGACTCGCGAGAGCAATGAACACACGGCCACACTCGACATATGACAATTGGCGCCAGAACCATCAGTGGCATTGATCGCATCGACTACCCCGTCAAACAACATAGCGCGCCGATACACTTCATCCGGATCGGCTGAATCGGGTGGAGCGATCTCGGATGTAACCACAAATTCGCCTGCCCTGAGCACGCGCTCAAAGCGCCCTAAAGACGAATGGCCCTCTAACGGCGGTAAAGGGCTGCCTGGATCGTCAACGTATTGATGCATGTCAGTGGACTCTGTCATGGTTCTAGTCAATTAGCTTAATTTCTCTTTCGCCAATTCAGCTTTCAGCTGAGCATGGGCCTCACGTTGTTTGAGCATATTTAACCACGCGCTGCTACCTTTTGCAGAAGCATCAACGGCAAACTGAACATCATGAATCTTGTCGCCGTCGCGCATTCTGGATGCGCCATCCCAGGCCTCAACCCAAACGCATTTCATCTCGGGTATGACTTCGCAGTTGCCGTTCTCACGCACGCCACCACAAGGGCCGTTTCGAATGGTCTTGGGGCAGTTCATTGGACATGTCATGCCCGTACTAGAAAGCACACAATTACCGCACATCTTGCAATCAAACAGAAAGCCCTTGGTCTTGCTCTCCAGCCATGTCACCAAGGGATCTAAGCGACCGCCCGACAACTTACTCAAATATTTGATAAGGAACAGCACGGTTGGCTCGACCGCTTTATAAAAGCTTTCGTAGAGCCGCGAATGCCGCGTTGCAAACTGTCGTGCCTTATACATTCTAGAAACTCTGGTTGTAAGCCGGTTGCTTAATCAGATTGGGTTGAAGCTTGATGCGTTTCTTTATCGACGTTGGACGCTCTAATCGCTCTCATTCGTGGCGACCTCATTCGTGGCGACCTCATTCGTGGCGACCTCATTCGTGGCGACCTCATTCGACGCGACCTCATTAGTGGCGACCTCCTTCGAGGCGACCCCCACCACAAAGGGGGAGTTTGCTATGGCTTGCATTCCATTAATGCCAACCAAACGATACTCATAGTCCCATCCAAAACGCTCTGCATAAGCTCTTGCTTGCTCCTTCATCTCAGCTTTCTCGGTTTGCGCTAAGTAGACCATCTTTGCGTAGTGCTTAAAGTAAGCATCAAACAATTCTGGATGACGATCTAAACCCAAGCCCTCAATCACCAGTCGCTCGAAGTTCTTTAATAAATAGTCGGTTAGAAAAAAACTACCAAGCTCTTCTTCTAACAAGGCCTCAAAAACCTCTGTGCCCGCATAAAATTCATAGCAGTGCGCGCCCGGTAGGCGCTGCGCGCTGTATTTCTCACACACTCGGTCTAACTCTCCTGCCGAGCCACAATCACCATAGGCGATCATTATTTCGTCATACTCCTTTGCGTTGTCGCGGAGGTATTCATCCACATTCTGTGCGATCAACTGAGGGGTATTGTGCAGCTTGGCGGGCAAACAATGTAGCTTAGTTGCGTCCTGTACCCGAGGATTTTGGTTCATCAGCGCCACTATTTCATGCGCAAGTGCTCCGCAACCTACGACCAAGCGTTTGGGCAATTGATTTTCAGGCAGTACTGATTCAATCACGTCATTGTCCATATCGCGCCTGATGCTCCGCATCGTCGACGCGCGGTGCGGCAAATACTCGGCGCACTAAAGGCTCGAATGAGCTCAAGCTTTCAGAAGAGTAGTTAGGGTCGAAACAATTTTGGTCGTAGTTATGGCAAAACTTTACCGCTGCGTCGTAATAAGGATGGTCCTTAAATTGATCGCGCGCATGCCGATCCCCACCGCTGTGATGGGCGTAGTAATACATCTGAAACACTCCATGGTGCTTCACCACCCAATACAGTTCATCAGACACAAAAGGTCTTAAAATGGCGGCCGCCATTTCACTGTGTGAGTATGGCGCCAGTTCATCGCCAATATCGTGCAGCAACACAGCCGCTATGTATTGTTCTGATTCGCCCGCCCGCAATGCGCGCGTTGCACCTTGTAAACAATGCTCTAAACGCGAAACACGATAGCCAGAAAGACTATTCTCCAAAGCCGCTAAGGCCTCCAAAAGGCGGTCGGCTAGGGATTCTTTGTAATGATCTTCAAGTTGATCTAAGAACTCGTACTCTTCGCGAGTCCCTTCCTCCATGGCAATAAAGTCGACTGTTTTCATTTCGTTTAGTGGTAAAAGTGTAGTAACGCAGGCTCAATGTGCAAATTACATGGTGCGAACTAAATAGTATCAGCCGACGTTTTTTTGAGCATGCGAATCCGACTCAACACGTCGTCAAAATCGATATAGGAGAGTTGCAGATGCCGCTCTCCCGACCCACCAGTATAGGCTGTTCGACCGTGCAAAACTCGCAAGTTATTGGTCACCATAATATCACCCGAGTTCAATCGGAATTGAATCTTGTGCTGGTCAGATTCAATCATTCTTCCGAGCTTTCGATAGGCTCTGTAGAACGACTCCATCTGTGCGCTTGCTAACATATTTGTCTGTAGCAATTGGTTTGAAAAGCGCACCACTTTGAGCTCGCCTTGAGCGTCTAAGGTAAACATCGGATTAGCCGATTGCACATCGCCACGCGCACTGAACATTCTAAACACTACTGGAGTATGAGCGAGCACAGCAAATGCCTCGGGGTCCTCTTCACGCAGCTTTTGTGCAACAAAAAAGCCATCCACCGCCGTGCTATCACCACCGACACTTTCGTTTGCCAGAAAGTGAAACATCTGCACGCCTGGTGGGTTGTTGTAATTTGGCATATCTGTATGCGGCTTCAGCTCTAAGCTGGTCGACGCCACGTTGTACGCATTGTATTCGCCAGGTGTGGCTCGAACATTGTGTAGACGATCGTAGATTGTCTCGCGCACCACCGCCACATACTCGGCAAATCGCTCAATTTCGCCTGCTTGTGTTGGAGCGTTATTGATCACAGTGAGGCCGGTGTCGCGTACAGTTTCAGCCCAACTTAAAAGCGCTTTTGGGTCGTCGTAAAGACTTTGATAATCAAAACGCGGAATACGTGATTCGAGTTCTCGGTCCCAAAGCTGTAGCGACCCCGTAGCCGTATCATGGTTTTGCTGATTCGCCGAATAATCGTTTTGTGCCAACCAATCAAGCGAGTACAAACTGGCGTGCTCTCCATCATTCCAAACGACTCGTAATGTTTCGTCATCAATCTCTGCATTACTTGGCGAGATTGAATCTGGAATCTCAGAACTTACCAAGATTCGCTCAGTGGTAGTGGGATGTTTGCATTCCGGACAAGGACAATTATCCCTCAACCAAACATAGTGAAATTCTGCATTTGAGTTATGCGGCAGACTCATGGTCAACGAGGATTTATTTAAGGTAAGCATCACCATCTCCTAAACTGCGACACGCAAGCTATAGCTAAAAAACCAGCCCCTAGAACGAGGCTCTAAAACCAAAAAAGCCAAACATCTTTCGAGGTTTGGCTTTTCCGTACAATCTTAATCAAACACCTACAGCTCGCTACGCACTGGCGGCGGCGCGCTCTGCGTGTTTGCCGGCGGCATACAGAGATGCCATTTCTGAACTGCGTGCAGCATCACGACCGTAAGCATGAGCACCAATGGCATCCGCGAACTCTTGATTCAAAGGAGCACCACCGACCATAACGTGGAAGTCTTTCAACATATCACGCTTGTCCATTTCTTCAATCACTACCCCCATATAAGGCATAGTGGTTGTGAGCAATGCCGACATACCCATGATGACGGGTTTGTGCTCATCCAGAGCCTCAAAATATTCCTCTACAGAAGTGTTAATGCCCAGATCAATCACTTCGAACCCAGCGCCTTCGAGCATCATACCGACGAGGTTTTTGCCGATATCGTGAATATCACCTTTGACGGTGCCGATAACGAATTTACCGAGTGAAATATCAACGCTACTGTTGGCCAGAATGGGGCGTAGAAGAGTCATGCCCTTTTTCATTGCGCCCGCGCATTTAAGCACCTCTGGAACGAATAGAATGCCGTCGCGAAAATCTTCACCGACTATTTTCATGCCGCCGACCAATGCGTCACCCAACACATCGTTTGCATCGATGCCTCGGTCCAACAAGATCTCTACACCTTCATACACTTCATCATTCAGACCGTCATAAAGGTCGTCCTGAATTTGTTCAACCAATTCTTCGTTGTCGAGATCCGCTAAATTGAAGTCTTCTTGTTCACTCATAATCTTCTCCGTAGGCAATTAACCTACTTTTGTAATAACCGCGCATTGCTGGTCTTAAGTCTAGCGCTGTGCGACTAATCTGCTGACACACCAGACTTAAGTTGTTACATCTGGGGTGACATAGATAGTATCTAACGATTTTAAAAAATCAGAAAGCTAAATTGCGTTAGGTTTACCTATTAAGTTCACTAAAATTGCTGATAAGTTGGTTTCAGAGGATGTTCCTGTGAGAAACATCATCCGTCTAGACGAATTGTGCTGTTACTCGGATCGTACGGGCTGTCTTCGACTATCTCTGCATCCCATAATTCACCTAGCATTCGAACCTTTAAGCGCGTGCCTACTTCACTGTGCTCAGGGGATACGTAACCCATGCCAATGCTCTTTTCGAACGCGACGGAGTAGCCACCAGAGGTCAAGCGGCCAACCTTTTGATCACCCGCGTACAAAGCTTCTCGACCCCACGGATCGCTATCGCTCGGGCCATCAATTAAAAGCGTTACGCACTTAAATCTCACACCCGTATCGAGCATAGCCTGCTTGCCGCGAAAATCTTTATCTAAACTAATGAATCTTGGTAGATCTGCCTCCATGGGTGTTGCGTCTCGGCCAAGCTCAGTTCCAAAGGCACGGTAAGATTTTTCTTGGCGTAACCAGTTTTGCGCGCGTGCGCCCACCAGTTTTAGATCAAACTCAGCGCCTGCCTTCTCTAATAGGTCAAACAAGTAATTTTGCATCTCTATCGGGTGATGCAGTTCCCAACCTAATTCACCGGTATAGGCTACTCGAATGGCGTGGACTGGACACATTCCCAATTCAATATTACGCGAGCTCAACCAAGGGAAGCGGTTATTCGAGAGCGCCGTCTCAGGATCAGCGTCAACGATAACGCTCTTTAATAGGTCGCGAGAACGCGGCCCTGCGACCGCGAAAACTCCCCATTGGGTTGTTACATCTTGAATCTCGATATAGCCGAATTCGGCCTGCATATCTTCGGCAGACTTGCGCAAGTAGTCAGCGTCGTACTCAGTCCAAGCGCCAGCAGAGACTAAATAGTATTCATGTTCTGCTTGGCGAACAATGGTGTACTCGGTGCGCGTCGTACCCACTTCGGTTAAGGCATAGGTCAAGTTAATGCGCCCAACCTTGGGTAACTTATTACAGGTGAACCACTCCAAAAATTCGGTTGCGCCTGGCCCTTTAACAATATGTTTCGTAAAAGCGGTTGCATCAATCATACCCACGCCGTTGCGAATCGCCTGCGCTTCGGCA
>CAZOIG010000158.1:0-2110 GCA_964579235.1 uncultured Gammaproteobacteria bacterium | reverse complement strand
GTTCACCCCAGACATAACCGACGGTATGAGACCGATAACCTGATTCGAACGGTAACCGCCAACACCCCAATTCTTAAAACCAACAGTCGTGCTGTTGCAGCTACTCCCTGATTCATTTAAGACAGTGCTAATCTTGCTTTTGATCGAGGGAGAGTAACTTCCGAACGGATCACCACCGAACTGCGCATTGACTATTCCAGATAGAGCTCCGCTACCATTGCGCATCAACCCCTGAGTGATGCTATCGCCAATAGCGTGGATAACCACTTCATCTGGGCAATTTGCATTGGCCAGATTTGGGGAACTAAGCGCCAACAAGCAAATTCCAACAATATGCCTAATTGCTTTCATTGCAAATTTCCCGAACGTTTACTGAGGTCAATAAAAAATTTTCGTCTTTTAAGAAGAACAGGGCCTGATCGTGAATCCCAAGCATGCTATGTACTTGTTCGATGTGTTCACAGTTTTTCTCTACTGCTGCGAGATTCTCAGGGTTGGGTAATGGGAAGTCCGTTTTAGCGAACTTATCTTCTTTCCAAAGCCTAATCGACAGCGCAATTTCCTCTTCAAGAATCTCAGCTTGAATCCCAGAGGGGTATTGATCTATCGAAAGCTCCTGCAGAGGCAGCAACTCAGATTCCTTAATAGAAAATACCATGATCGAATCTTTCTTCTTCTGGAAGAATAGACCATCAGCCAGCGCACTATGGCTCAGCAGCAGCGCCACCGCTAGAAAAGTTTTTTTATACACGTTCATTGTATTCCTGCTGAATAGAGGAAGTCGAAACACTAACTATTAATTATCCACCCGAGGTCGAGTTTTTGTCAAAGTCGTTAACGTTACATTGTCGTTAACGTTACATTGTCGTTAACTATACAAAGTAGACCCTACCAATAGGTCGTCTATTGCGTCGGGAGTCGGATTCTAGCAGTAAAAACGCGTTGAGGAGTTAAACAATGGTAAACTAAACCGTTTATCAATCTGCAGTTTTGTCCCGCGATGAGCCGTTTTTGGTCTGAACTCGTACACGAATTGACGCCCTACACCCCTGGCGAACAACCGAAGGTGGATGGCTTAATCAAGCTCAATACAAATGAGAATCCTTATGGCCCTTCACCTAAAGTTTTAGAGGCGATTCAACGGGCCACGGGTGACGATCTGCGTAAGTACCCCGACCCCTCAGCCAGTGAACTAAAACAAACCATTGCTGACCATTATGGCTTAACAAGCGAACAAGTTTTCGTAGGCAATAGCTCCGACGAAGTACTCGCCCATGCATTTCGAGCCTTACTGAAAACGTCGCGACCGTTGTTGTTTCCTGACATCACGTATAGCTTTTATCCGGTGTATTGTCGATTGTTCGGCATCGAGTATCGGCAAGTGCCATTGAGAGATGATTTCCAGATTGCCGTTGAGGACTACGCTCAGGATTGCGGCGGCATTATTTTCGCGAACCCCAACGCGCCCACGGGTATCGCTTTAAGCCTGAGTAAAATCGAGGCCTTACTGCGAGAGCATGCTGATAAAGTGATTGTGGTCGACGAAGCTTATGTTGATTTCGCTGAAGAAAGCGCAGCCACACTAGTCAACAGTTACGCCAATCTATTAGTTGTGCAAACCTTATCCAAGTCACGCAGCTTAGCGGGTCTGCGAGTTGGGTTTGCACTTGGATCATCGGAACTAATAGAAGGGTTAGAGCGTGTAAAGAATAGTTTTCACCCATACGCCTTAGATAAGCTGGCCTTGGCTGGAGCAAAAGCTTCTTTTGAAGACGAAGACTACTTTAAACAATGCTGCGCCAAGGTGATCAAAACCCGCGAAAACACGATAAACGGTTTACGGTCACTTGGCTTTGAGGTGTTGGCATCACAAACTAATTTTGTATTTGCTCGACATTCCAAGGTCGCCGCAAAAGACCTATTCCAAGGACTGCGCGAGAATAAAATTTTAGTCCGCCATTTTAGTGACCAACGCATCAGCGACTTTATACGTATCAGTGTTGGTACCGACGACGACATGCAAACTTGCATTGATTGCTTGACGACACTCGTTAATGCCTAGGCTCAGCTAGCTTTTATCGAGCAAGCACTCTTGCAAGCGGCTCACCTT
>CAZOIG010000157.1:0-6418 GCA_964579235.1 uncultured Gammaproteobacteria bacterium | reverse complement strand
GAAATGGACGCTTGGCGAGAGCATGGGGAGTTGTTTGAAGATTTAGGCATGCAGGTTGAGCCGCTGGATGAAACTGTTTTGGCGATCCGTAGCGTGCCGCAGATACTCGCCAAAGCGGATACCGCGCAGTTAGTTAGTGATGTTCTGGCCGATCTGGTTATTCATGATCGCAGTGCCAGAATTGAAGAATTAATGCACGAAGTGCTGTCGTCAATGGCATGCCACGGCTCAGTGCGCGCTAACCGACAGTTAGAATTGGCCGAGATGAATGCGCTATTGCGCGAAATGGAAGTTACTCCCCGTAGCGGTCAGTGTAACCATGGACGACCTACCTGGATTGAGCTGGGTTTGCATCAACTCGATGGCTGGTTTAAGCGTGGTCAATAAGCCTATCGTATTTATCATGGGGCCTACTGCGACCGGCAAGACCGACGCGGCGGCGGCTCTGTATGAGCGCTTTCCAGTGCGGATCATCAGTGTGGATTCTTCTTTGGTTTATCGCGGCATGGATATCGGTACGGCCAAGCCAGACGCCGAGTTTTTAAGTCGTTACCCGCATGATCTAGTGAATATTCGAGATCCCGAGCAGACTTACTCAGCCGCTGAGTTTCATACGGATGCGCTGGCGTTGATCAAGCAAGCGCACGCCGAACAGCGTGTGCCGGTATTGGTGGGTGGAACATTTTTCTACTTTAACGCCCTCGAGCAAGGGCTAGACGACTTACCGCCAGCGCAATCTGAGCTAAGAGACAGTTTAACCAACGATGCCGAGCAACACGGTTGGCCGGCGTTGCATCAACGCTTAAGAGAGCTCGATCCAGGTTCGGCTGATAGGATTCAACCAGCGGATGCGCAACGCATTCAGCGCGCATTAGAGATCGTGTTGACCACGGGCAAGCCAATCAATCGGGGTAAACGCCGATCTGCCGAGCTAAGTGATAGTACGATCATCAAGGTAGCCTTGAGTTTTTCGGATCGAAGTGAATTACACCAGAGAATTAAGCTACGCTATAAACTGATGCTCGAAGCAGGCTTGGTCAATGAGGTTGAGCAGCTATTACAGTCGGGAGTGTCTGCTGACACGACCGCGATGCGCATGATCGGCTATCGGCAAACTTTAGAATACCTTGCTGGCGATATTTCTATTGAGGAATCTGAGCTAAAGGGTATCGCCGCAACTCGCCAACTGGCCAAACGGCAGCTGACATGGATGCGCAACCAAAGTAATTTGCTTTGGTGGGTGGATTCTGGGTTGCGAGACAAGAATTTTGCGCCCTTGTGCCAGTTGTTCGACCAATATTTGAGATGAACCTCACCTAATTCGCTTATAATCAGGCGCATAGGAGAAATTGCTTAAGGTCACTTCTTTCGTAAAAACTCGCAATGTCGCGTTGTTTGAAGCTCTAAACGGCACTAGCACGCTTGAAATTTTGATTTTCACCCGCATTTCCCCTTCAAACCTATCGACCCCCCAATCTATAAGTCGGCAGGTTTATTTCGGCATAATGAGCTCAATCCGAACTGGCTAGATACGCTGGCTCTTTTGACTGATTATGCTAATTCAGCGTAAAACAAAATTAATAACGCTACGGCAAATACAATGGCACAAAATAAAGGAATAGCCCTACAAGACCCTTTTCTCAATGCTCTACGCAAGGAACGCATTCCCGTTGCGATCTATCTGGTCAATGGCATCAAGCTGCAAGGGCAAGTTGAATCATTTGATCAATTTGTAATCGTGCTTAAAAACACCGTTAACCAAATGATCTACAAACACGCAGTGTCTACCGTTGTGCCAACAAAAATGGTTAAGCTTGATTATGACGAGGAAGACTAATCAGTCTTTACCCCAACTCAAGCGGCGTCTCTCGTAGCGCGTTTAGCTTTAACCTAAAATCTTAGCTGCTCAATCTTGATCGATTTAGTCGACGTTCCTACTAACCCGAAGGCGCTGATCGTTTTTCAACGTGACTCCGCTCAGGGCGATGACTCAATTGTTGAGGAAATTCGTCTTTTGGCGACCTCTGCGGGCGCTGATGTGGTTGACGTAGTCACCGCATTCCGACGAACTCCAGACTCAGCTACCTTTATTGGTCGCGGAAAAGTAGAAGAGATTCGTGAGCGCGTCGAGGCCGATTGCATCGACCTCATTGTTTTGAATCATAGCGTTAGTCCGATCCAAGAACGTAACCTCGAACGACAACTTAAAACTCGAGTGCTCGATCGCACTGGCCTCATTCTTGATATCTTTGCGCAGCGCGCGCAAAGCCATGAAGGTAAGCTGCAAGTCGAGTTAGCTCAGCTTGAGCATCTCTCCACGCGCTTGGTGCGAGGGTGGACTCACTTAGAGCGCCAGAAAGGCGGCATTGGCTTGAGAGGGCCGGGTGAAACCCAGCTTGAGACTGACCGCCGTCTCATAGGGCATCGCATTAAAATGCTCAATAAGCGTTTAGAAGTAGTTGCCGCACAACGCCAATTGCGGCGCAAATCCAGAGCAAAAGTGCCCGTGCCCACCGTGTCTTTGGTGGGTTACACCAACGCTGGCAAGTCCTCATTGTTCAACCGTATTACGCAGGCAGGTGTGTACGCGGAGGATCAACTCTTTGCAACTCTCGACACCACGATGCGCAAGATTGAGTTGCAGGAATATGGCGATGCGATCCTTTCTGATACGGTAGGATTTATTAGCGATTTGCCTCACTCATTAGTCAATGCTTTTCAGTCGACACTTGAAGAGGTCAGTAATGCACACCTGCTGTTGCATGTGATAGACGCGGCGAGCGAGACTCGCGAACAGAATATAGCCGATGTAAGCCAAGTTTTGGCTGAGATCGAAGCAAGCAAAGTGCCGACCATTATGGTGTTTAATAAAGTTGACTTGATCGACGCGAAACCACATCACAGTGTAGACAAAGAGGGACTCATAGATCGGGTTTGGCTGTCTGCTCAAAGCGGAGAAGGCGTTGACATTCTGCTTGATGCGATAACGCAACGCTTATCGGCATTACACGAGAAATGCGAAATCACGCTATCGGCAGCGCAAGGCAAATTGCGCGCTGAGCTGTATCAGAAGAGCGTAATTCGAGATGAACAGATTAACGAAGACGGCTCGTTTTCGTTGCAATTAGAGTTGTCCAAAGCTGACTTGGGTTGGCTGCAAAAACAACTTCCAGCGACATCCATCAATTCATTACAGAATTGATACCGAATGTAGGCATTGAAATCACGCGATTTTGATACCATCAGAGTGTTAACAAAGTAATCCAGTATTGGAGATAAAGCATGCCTTGGAATGAACCAGGATCGGGTAATAAAGACCCATGGGGAAACCGCAATAGCGGTGGTAACCCAGATATCGAAGAAGTGATTAACAACGTGCGCAAGCGTTTTGGCGGCGGAGGCGGCGGCAAAGGCAAGTCTGGCTCAGCATTCCCCCAGATAGCCTTGTTGCTGGTCGCGATTATGATTTTTTGGGGCTTTCGTTCCGTGTATACGGTTCAAGAGGGCTTTGAAAGCATCGAGCTACGCTTCGGCAAATACCATGAGACTGTTGGTGCGGGCTTGAACTTCGTGCTTTGGCCAATAGAAACCAACATCATTGTGAACTCTCAAAATGTTCGAACGGTTGAAATTGGCTTTAGATCGGGCAACGGCGGTAATCGATCAGTACCGGCAGAAGCACAAATGTTGACTACGGATGAGAACATCGCCGACGTAAGCTTGGCGGTGCAATACAACATCCGCAACGTTGAAGACTTGCTATTCCAAGTTGGTAACGTAGAGCAACCGGGCATGATTGATCAGGTTGTACGTGGCGCCACCGAGAGTGCGCTGCGTGAAGTAGTGGGTAGCACCACTATGGATGACTTATTCAACCGCGGTAGAGCAATCGTAGAAACGCGAACGCGCGAGTTACTGCAACGTATTTTGGACCGTTATCAAACCGGTATTAACGTTGTGGCGATCGAAATGCAGGCTGCGCAGCCACCGCAAGAAGTACGCGCGGCATTTGACGAGGTGAACCGAGCGGATCAGCTAGAGCAGCAATTGATCAAAGAAGCGCAAGCCTACGAAGAGCGTGTGGTCCTCACTGCACAGGGTCAAGCGGCACGCTTGCTCGCTGAGGCCGAGGGTTACAAACAGTCTGTGATTGCAAAGGCGGAAGGTGAAACTCAACGTTTTACGCAAATTCTAGACGAGTACGAAAAAGCACCAGAAGTGACGCGCTCACGTTTGTACATTGAAACGATGGAGCAGGTGTTCGGTAACACCAACAAGGTTCTGATCGACCAAGAGGGCGGCAACAATATGATGTACCTCCCACTTGATCAAATTATGCGCAACACCCAACGCCAAAGAGTTGGCCCACAACAATCAACCACCGCCGACAATATTGAAGAACCTGCGGATGCTGGCTCAGTAAGGAGAGGTCGATAAAATGGAAAGCAGACTAATATTTTTCGCGGCGATTGCTGCACTCTTAGTTGTCGTAGCACAATCGACTTTGTTTACCGTAAAAGAATACGAACGAGCTGTTGTATTCCAATTCGGAGAATTCGTTTCAGACGAATTAGAACCTGGCCTCCACTTTAAGTTGCCACTGGTCAATACGGTTAGAAAATTCGACTTAAGAATCCAAACAATGGATTCCGATGCCGAGGGTTTTCTAACTGAGAACAACCAGGAATTGGTGATTGATAGCTTCGTTAAATGGAAAATTCGCGACATCAAGCAATACATCTTGGCTGTAGCAGGCCGAACCGACATCGCTGAATCTCGTCTGGCTCAACAAGTGAATAGTAGCTTGCGAAGCGAAGTGGGTAAGCGCTCTATCTCTGATGTGGTTGCGGGTGACCGTGCTGTGATCATGGATGTGGTGCAAAAAGCCATCGATGTTGAGTCTGCCAAGTTTGGAGTAGAGGTGATCGACGTTCGACTAAAACGGGTTGATTACGCAGACAAAATTCGTGACTCGGTTTTCCAAGACATGCGTTCAGAACGTAACGTATTGGTTCAACAAAAAGAGTCAACGGGTCAAAAAATTGCCGAAGAGATTCGCGCAAAAGCGGACGCAACTCGAGTCATTACGCTGGCTGATGCAGAGCGGGACTCAAACATCTTGCGCGGCGAAGGCGACGCCACTGCAACGAGAGTTTACGCCGAGGCTTTCGGCAGAGATGCTGAGTTCTATGAGCTTTATCGTTCACTTGAAGCGTATAAACAAACCTTTCAATCACAAGGCGACATTATGGTGATTGAACCTGATTCCGAGTTCTTTAAGTACTTTAAACAGAATTCTAATTAGAATCAGCGAGTAAACGGATGCGCCTAAGCGGTTGAACAACACGCTTAGGCGCATTTGCCGTTTTTTATTTGAAATGTATGGCGATAAACTTTCCATTCGCCACTCTTAAACACGTATAATCGCGTCTCGTGATCAAGTCTATTTCCCTCCTACGTGTCCACCATGGCTTATAGCGCAAACTGGATGTTGCCAGAAGGCGTCGAAGAAATCCTTCCCGCTGAAGCGCACCAATTAGAATTGCTGCGCCGCAAAGTGATCGACAATCTAGTCGAGCGCGGATTTAGTTTAGTGATGCCGCCAGTTATGGAGTTTGTTGACTCTTTACTGACGGGCACTGGCGAGGAGTTGGAAACCCAAACCTATAAGTTTATGGATCAGCACACCCAGCGTATGTTGGGCGTTAGAGCTGATATTACGCCTCAGATTGCGCGCATCGACGCACACCATTTGGCCGACAACTCAATCAATAAGCTGTGTTACCTTGGTTCGGTATTGCGCACACGTCCCGATCAAATGGGCGGGCAACGAGAGTTGATGCAACTTGGTGCGGAAATTTTTGGCGTTGCGGACGAAAGCGCCGATTTAGAAGTATTAGAAGCGATGCTCTCGACATTGGCAGTTACCGTTAATGAAGGCGTGACATTGAGTTTGAGTCACGCTGGACTCTATATGGCTCTGATGGACGCGCAGTCGATGAATCACTCGGTGCGCGCCGCGTTGTTCGACGTTTTACAGCGTAAATCGACACCAGACTTAGCGGCGCTCTCAGAACATATTGATGTTGCGCCGTTTGAAGTATTGCTCGACTTACAGGGCAGGGCATCCATTTTGGATCAAGCACAAACTCGCTTGGAGCACTATGTTGCCGATGCCCAGCAAGTGGCGGTCGGGCTGGCGCAGCTGCAAACGGTTGTCGAAAAATTAAGCCGGTCGCATCCCACTCTTGATATTCATTTGGATTTAGCCGATGTTTCGGGTTATCGATACCACACAGGGCTGAAGTTCGCTGCGTTTGTTAAAAAGCACGGCAGAGCAATCGCCAAGGGCGGTCGTTACGATTCGGTCGGTGAGCAGTTTGGGCGCGCGCGTCCAGCAACTGGTTTTAGCGCTGAT
>CAZOIG010000156.1:0-11898 GCA_964579235.1 uncultured Gammaproteobacteria bacterium | reverse complement strand
GATTCGATTGAATACGTTGAGAGCATGGGTAATTACATTCGTTATGTCACTAAAGGTGGGCAAAGAACGGTGGTTTACAGCTCTCTCAAAGCTGCCGAACAAGCGCTACCGGATTGCTTTATTCGTATTCACCGCTCCTACCTAATCAACCGATCGCATATAAAAGCGTACGACAAAGAGTCTGTGACTGTCGGCGAGAAAATTATTCCGCGCGCGCAAGGTGTGAACGATGCAATGTTACGTTAGGCTTGTTTGCCTAAAGAGCTGCTGGGAGGGTAGAGTAGTCATTTTGATGCCTGCAATTCAAACAAAGAGTTTCATCAATATGAAGAAAAACAAGCGATCACATCGAAAGCTGACGAGTTTTTTGGCTTGTGCATAGGTTGTTGCCTGTCAATTTTTTTGAAGCGGAGAGAGAGCTATGAAATCACACGAAGCCAGATGCACCTGCGGTGCAATTCGATTCATTTTCACTGGAAAGCCTTACACTGTCTATGCCTGTCACTGCACAACATGCCAACGGCGAACTGGTTCTGCTTTCGGCCTCTCAATGATTGTTCCAGCAAAGTCTATAGAGGTCACCAAGGGTGAAACTGATGATACCCTTACGGAAGACGGCCGAACATTGCGTTACTGTGGCAGCTGCAGGTGCTTGATGATATTTGAGGCTTCTTCAGAGACTCATTGTATTTTTCCGGGGATGTTCGACGATAAAACATGGTTCAAACCAGTCTCTAATAATTGGGTTCGTAGTGCGCAACCCTGGGTCTACATCGACAGCAATTTGAAGTCTTATCAAAAAGACCCTGATTTTGCTGAGCTTTACAGGTTGTATGATGAAGCTTCATGTGTTTTGAAGTAGCTTCAAGTTTAAACCTAACCTTAGATGCTTCTAGAGTCATTGCTCCTCAACTGAAAATGATATTTTTTCGTAATACAACGAAACGTTTTAGCGCCAGGAATTGGCAAATTCTGGAGCTTTATTGTGCAGTAATTTTATTAATGGCTTGTCTTGGTATTACGACCGTAAAAGCCTCCCCAACTATTGCTGATGTCATTCAGCCATTTCCATCGGCACAGGAATACGCTCGGCCTAGACCGTTAAAACGTGCTCCTCCAAGGTATCCAAGCCGGGCTTTACGTGATGGAACAGTTGGTACAGTCGAAGTGAGTTTAATGGTCGATGAGGCTGGAAAACCTTTTGAGACGGCAGTGGTTCGCTCAACCTCTAAGGTGTTTGAGAGGGCTTCACTTAAAGCAATAGAGAAATATACTTTTAGCCCTGCACGCGTGGGCGGAAAGCCAGTTATCGGCCGTTACTCGCTAGTTTTAGCTTTTCAAATGGAGGGGCAAAACAATGGCGTTCAAGCAAGGACCATTAGAATCCTTGAGATATTGAAAAAGCAAGCTACAAAAGGTCCGCTTAAAGGTGCCATGAAAGATAACACAGCCGACCGAATCAGAGCCGTTATTAAAGATCGAAAGAGTACGTATTGTGCCAAAGCGAATGCTTATTTGCTTATGCTGCAACTCGCTACCAGAGCGAAAGATCTGGACTTACAGATAGAAAGCTTACAAATGCTTCAACATTTTGATGTGCATGTGAGTAGCGATGACTACGACGAAGAGAGCGATCGTGCTAACTGCTTAAGTCCAGAGTTGAATCTGAATATTGATTTATTGTTGATCTCTACTTATTTGGATCAAGGTGACTTAGCGAGCGCAATCAGTGAGATCAATCTATACGATTTACCCAATACTAAAAAGAGGAAGCGAGAGTTGATGGAGAGTGTTTCAGCAAAGGCAATTAGAAAAGCAAGATCTGAGAAAAGGTCAAACGACTATGCCATCGGTGCAAATGGCTCCGCTTTTATCGAAACAATGCATACTAAATTGGAGCTTTCGTCGGATGAAGATCATCTCAAGAATGCAAAGTTGAGGTGCGATGCGGGCTTTAAAGAGGTTTCATTAGAGTCAGACACAGTAATACAAATCCCTCAAGCATACGGGCGATGTCAGATTCAAGTGATGGGTACACCCAATGCCAAATTTCGCTTACGCGAAAGTTGAATGCACTACTCAGCGCAAATTTGAATAGGCAAACTTTATAAAGAACACTATGAAACATCATATTAGCTCCTTATTCCTTTCAATTAGTATCGTTCTCGCAAGCAATTGTGTCTTAGCAGACAGCATAGGTGGTCTTGATCTTGAACGGCAAATCGGATCACTCAAACCATTAGAGCCAGCTGCGGGTTTTCAGCCCCCTGTTCGTCTGTCCTCTCCGCGACCTATTTATCCAAAGGATAGGTACGAGAAACAACATTCTGGGATCGTAGAATTAAGGTTTATGGTGGAGGAGGACGGTTCGATTACCGAGGCCGTCGTCGTTTATTCAACGCACCCAGACTTTGAAGAATCTGCTTTAAACGTTGCACAAAAATTCGTTTACGAGCCAGCAACTTGGAACGGAGTTCCTACAAAGTCCTCTTGGGCCGTTAGAGTTGTGTATGAATTAAGCGGGCCACAAGGATCAGCAAGCGCTCAGTTCGTTAGGCCTTTCAAGCGCGCCAAGAAGGAGTTAGACAAAGCTGAACCTAAGCAAGAGCGGGTTCGAAGAAATTTAGATCAAGCTAGTCGGGCGACTCTTATTAATATGTATAGTTTGTCCTTCTTGTTCATCGAAGAATACCGCTACGCGGTAAACTTTCTAAGCCGAGTAGAGCAGTTGCACGCTTTGGAGCAGCTATTACTATTCGACGATCGACTGGAGGTCGAAAACCAAGTGCTGGGGCCTGAAGCGGTGAAATCTGCTCGGATGAATATTTTGCAACTGCTAATTCAGCTCGGCCGTTATGGGGAAGCCAGAAACGCCTATCATTCGCTTAAAAGAGACGCGCCGGAGGCAGCGCAACGATTCTCAGAGCCAATGGGCCAAGTGCTTAAAATATTGGAAAGCGATGAAGTGTTGATGCGTGACTTGGAGATCAAGCCAAGGGGCAATGAGTTTATCTATCTAACGAAGAATAGTTTTGAAATCCATCAAGTTGAAGGGCGCATTGATAGGGTAAATTTCTACTGCAGTCTTGGCTTTCAGTCTCTTGAATTTCAGGAGGAAAG
The DNA here is from genome assembly GCA_964579235.1 of uncultured Gammaproteobacteria bacterium. Lineage (GTDB taxonomy): Bacteria > Pseudomonadota > Gammaproteobacteria > Arenicellales > Arenicellaceae > Arenicella. The sequence continues at coordinate 8,778 of CAZOIG010000156.1, read as the reverse complement.
TAATTACACGATTCCCAACAGCTGGGGCTCGTGTAATCTTCTAATTGTTGGTGAGCCAGGGACAACTGCAAAACTGTATCAAAACTAACCAGTAAAGAACAACTAGCGTACTTGTATTGAGCTGATAGAGCGAAGATTCTCGCAGATTAATTGGCTCACGTTGTTGAGCAGATTTGCGCTCTTTATTTAGCTGTTACATATTCAAAGCGGTCGTTAAGGCAGACCTGAAAAATAATAAACAGTCATAACAATGAGCTGCGAAGAGTACGTCAGGACGAAACGAGAGGAGGTTCCTGTACTGAATGTGACTTTGCTGTACTTGACAGTCGGTTTAAAGCACAAGGCTAGCTCGAGTGAGGTTAGCCAAGCATTATCCGACGACTCAGCTAGGTAGTATAATCACGTTTTGCGGATAAAAGACGTGGCTCCTAAGTACCCACCGATCTTAGCCATAGTTGGGTATCGAGCATTTTTTACATCAGTCAAACTAAAATAAATGGGGAGTTGGTTAAAGTATTCGCTTGGCAAGATAACGAGTAGGGGGCGAACCGCATGCTGGATGTAGCTGGATTAATGTTGGCTAATATTGAAAAACGAGCAACCGTTACAGTAGCTTAAAAGATCCGGCTCGGAGCTCATGTGCAAGGCCATTTTTGATGTCATTTGCTACAGGATAGAAAACGAGTATTGTCATTTTTGGCACTTTCCGCCACATAAATTTCTGCGACAGTGACTTGCGCTGAGCCTGAGGTAGATAGGGAAAAGGGTGTAAAGACGCGCGACAAATCTGCTCCGTTTTCCGCAAAGCACCTGAGTGGCATTGAATAATATGTCCACTCACCTAGCCCCTGCGGCTGTATCTGCTCGCTAATGTTGATTTTCGCGTTGCAATTTTCTCCACAGCCAAGCCCCAAGAATAGCTGTTCTTCTGGTGCAATCTGTACTTTGAGAGCAAAGTTGATTGACGCTTCTTGCTCAAGCAGGCCTCGAAAATCATCAGGAAAATCACCACTTATTACAAAGCTAGCGTTTGTATCTTGAACAAAGCTAATTTGAGTAGCATCTTCTTGTACCTTTTTATCAACGTCTTTTATTGAAATTGAAGGGGATTCGTAGAGGCTGCCCCGCACATCATGAACACCGGATTCGTCGACAACGCGTTTATACCAAGGCGGGTTAACGGCGTATTCATATAAAGTGACGATACCATCGCTTGTCTCAGAGTGATCGAAAGATTCGCCCAATTTTTCTAGCTGAGATGTTTCTCCAAACTCCAGACCGTAACCATAACCAAAAAGTGGTTCGGTACCGTCAAAGCGATTAGGGACTTGATAGGGTGTGCTTGGCCAAGAGAAGCTTAGTTTCCCTGTTATCGGGTGATTCACTGCTCCATTTGGTTGAGCAATAACGACATCGGCTACTGCACCGCCTTCGGTTCCAGGCAACCAAGCGGCAATGAAAGAGTCGGATTGATTTAACTCTGGATTTACCCACATCGGTCGCCCAGACAAAAATATAGATACTACCTTTATGTTCTTTGATTTTAGCCTCTTGAGTATCTCTAAGTCAGACTTGGTACCTCGTTGAAATTCCAGATTGTCTAAGTCGCCGTTGCCCTCGGCATAAGGGTTTTCTCCGAAAACAACTATCGCGACGTCCGGCTTGGTAACGAAGTCACCATCTTTTTGGTACTCGATCGAACCTCCCCCAGCTTCAATTGCTGCTTTGAGACCATCCAAAATGGAACTAGAGCCCGGGAAGTCAGACTTGCTATTGCCAGTGCCTTGCCAGCTTAAGCTCCATCCACCTGTTTGCTTTTCTAGGCTATCAGCGCCGTCTCCGGCCACAAGAAATGATTGAGAGGGGTTGAGTGGCAAGAGTTGTCCGTCATTTTTCAATAGGACTAGTGATTCACGAACGGCTTGTCGAGCAATTTCTTTGTGCCTTGGATGACCGATGTATTCTGCCCTGTTTGCATAAGGCCTATTTTTAGGGCTGGGCTTATCAAACAGGCCGGCCCGAAGTTTCACCCTCAAAATCCGCCTTACTGCGTCGTCAATGCGACTTTCCTTTATTTCGTCAGTTCTAACTTGCTCAATTGTGTTGTAGTAGAGAGGTTTCCAAGCACTTGAGGGCACCATAAAAATGTCAAGGCCGGCGTTAATAGCTTGACTGCATCTTTCTTTGGTACACCCAGGGATTAGGGCGTGTCCCAACCAATCTCCAACAATAATCCCATCGAACCCCATACGGTTTTTTAAGACGTCTGTAAGTAGATATTTGTGGCCATGCAGCCGTTCGCCATTCCAGCTGTTAAATGAAGCCATGACGGTTTGTACGCCTGCCTTCAGGCTCGAGATGTATCCTGCGGAATGTATATTTACTAACTCTGATTCATCAATAATCGCATTGCCTCTATCCTCACCATGCTGAGTGCCGCCGTCTGCAATAAAGTGCTTTGCAGTTGCGATAACTCGAGAGTGATCAAAAAAGTTATGCTCTGAATGTCCTTGAAGCCCTTCGACAACAGCTCGAGAATAATCCTCTACTAGTTTTGGATCCTCTGAGTAGCTCTCATAAGTGCGCCCCCAACGGTCATCTCTCGCTACGGCAACTGTTGGAGCGAAGACCCAATCGATACCTGTGGCAGCTACTTGTTCAGCCGTCGCCTCTGCTATTTTTCTAACCAAGTCAGGGTTGCCCATCGCGCCTAGGCCGATGTTATGCGGAAACAGAGTTGCACCTATTACATTATTGTGACCGTGAACAGCGTCTGTACCCCACATTGTGGGTATAGAGCTTCCGTCCAGAGAATCATCGACTGACGCTTGGTAAAATGTTTCAGCTAGATTAACCCAGTCAGACAAGTTGGCATATTTATTGTTGTTTGGGAAAGCCCCACCGCCATTAAGGTATGAGCCAAAACCGTACTTCCGCATATCCGCTGCGCTGATGTCACGAATTTCAGGCTGGATCATTTGCGCAACTTTCTGCTCCAGTGTTAATTCTGCGAGCAATGCGTCTACACGTTCTTCTAATTTAGGATCGTAAGGTGATGATGCTTTAAGAATGGGCCAGAGATTGAGATTGTACGGAACGTCCTCGCTAGCGCCGTCGTCCATAGCTATATTTGACGTCGGACTGGTGTCGTGTTTGCGTGGTTCCGCATCAGGGTGTCCGCAGGCGCTGATGTATACCAAGATAAAAGGCACCAGCACACTTATTTTGATCGCCCTATTAGATGAACTACTCTTCATTGAAGACTCTTTGGTTTTCGTTGAGCGGGTTTGTGCTCGTTAAACAGTGGCGTGTCGCTGGGCTAGATCGGCCTCAATTTTTTGGACCATGGCTCGATCTATGCGGTAAAAATAAATTGCGATGGCGCCAGCGATTGCAAACGCTGCGGGTACGATGCTAAACATAAACCGAATACCAAACAGTGATTCTTCTGTTTGAACTTCATTAGCAACAAAGCCGAACGCAGCTAGAATAAAACCAGCTAAGCCAGCTCCAACAGCCAAACCCATTTTTTGTGCGAACTGCACGGTCGAAAATATCAGCGCAGTAGTGCGGCGGCCATTCTTCCATTCGCCGTAATCCGCGCAGTCAGCGTACATAGCCCACACCAGCGCTGGTGTTGGACCGTTCACAAAATTCCCAACGCATTGCACGAAGACCATTAACCAAAATTGGTCAGCTGGAATAAAAAAGAACAGCATCATCGCAATGGCATTCAGGGTCGTCAGTACTATCAACAGGTTTCTTTTTTCAAAATGGTCTGCCAGTTTTTTGGTCATCGCGATACCGATAACCATAGCGAGTAGACCAAGTGACATGAATACAGATGTCTTGTCAAATATCCAAAACAGCGCGGTACCATCATCGCCAACATAATATTTGAAGTAGTAAATAATCGAACCGTTGCGAACGGCAACGTTCATTAAAGTAAAAATAGCAGCAATAAATAGAGCTATCCAAGGACCGTTGCTCACTAATAATTTCAAATCCACCCGAATATCGGATTTTTCAGGCTTTGGGATAACCCGTTCTTTGGTTGTTGCGAAAGTGAACCAAAACAAGGCAACTGAAATTAAGGCAAAAATAATCATTGTGAGTCGAAAACCTGCTACCTCGTCGCCTGCACCAAGAATATTTTTCAGAGGGGAAACGAAAGTACCAACGATCCAGGCGGCAGAAAAAGCGCAGATGAATCGATAGCTGGCGACTTTGGTTCGTTCTACCGAAGACGGAGAAATCACTCCCATCAACGCGGAGTATGGAACGTTGATGACCGTATAAGCGAGCATCATTAAGGTGTACGTTGCATAGGCATAGATCAATTTACCGCTTTCTGTTAGCTCAGGACTTGCGAACATCGCGTAGCCACAAAGCCCGTAAGGTATAGCACCATACAAAATATATGGTCGGAATTTCCCAAAGCGAGTGTTGGTGCGATCAGCGATCAAGCCCATGACAGGGTCACTGGCTGCGTCAATTATTTTCGTAACTAGAAACATTGTGCCCACAGCAGCTGGTGACAGCCCGAATATATCTGTGTAGTAGTAAAGCAGAAAAATATTGAAGACTTGAAAGAAAAAATTGGAGGCTGAGTCACCTAAGCCGTAGCCGAGTTTCTCTTGAAAGGAAAGAGTTTGGTTTGAACTCATGAGGATGTGGACCTTTTATTCTTATTGTTGGAAACACGAGCAATATGCTAAGTGCCATCTCATTACTTTACTATTAGCAAAAATATAAACAAGCGTTATGAGATAAAGCGGATATTCTCTGGAGTGTTGATAAGTCTGTTTGAATCAGAGTGGTTGCTGCGATTCGGCCGAAACTGTGGGATCGATGTGTCAGCCTGATCCGCTTTACCTTATTAATTACCCACTTGATCCAAAAGGTATTGTTCGTTTATGTATTTGAAGTATCTTGGGCTAGCGCGCGCATTACAGCTCTTCGATCTGTGCAGCTGCGTGTCATTCAACACTAAAAAAATATCTGATTTATGAATACACATACAACCATTGAAAACGAATCTCAGGACTCTAACAGTTCGTTGGTGGCTAATTTGCTAGCCGAGATGACGTTAGAAGAGAAGATTGGCCAGATGAGTCAATTGCAAGGTGGAGGCGGCTGGGTCCCCGATCAATTAGGAGACGCTATTCGAGCAGGCCAAGTTGGCTCTATCCTAAATGAGGTCAGTGTTGACGTGGTTAATGAACTGCAAAGAATTTGCGTTGAAGAAAGTCGCTTGGGTATTCCTTTGCTGATTGGCAGAGATGTGATCCATGGTTTTAAAACGATATTGCCCATTCCTCTCGGGCAGGCGGCGTCTTGGGATTTAGACAGCATTCGAGAGGGGGCTAAAATCGCGGCTTTGGAGGCGGCGAGCGTAGGTGTGAATTGGACCTTTGCTCCAATGATCGACATTACTCGAGATCCGCGTTGGGGACGAATAGCTGAATGTCTCGGTGAGGACCCATTCTTATGTGGCGTTTTGGGTGCCGCGATGGTGGAAGGTTTTCAGTCTTCAGATATGTCGCAAACTGGTTCCATTGCAGCTTGTGCGAAACACTTTGCCGGCTATGGCGCGGCCGAAGGTGGGCGTGACTACAACACTGCGTTGATCCCTGAAAATGAGATGCGTAATGTGTACCTCAGGCCATTCAAGCGCGCTGCGAAGGCGGGCGTCGCATCATTTATGTCTGCTTTTTGTGACCTGAACGGAGTACCAGCTTCAGGCAATTCATGGCTGATGGAAAGCGTGCTGCGCAAGGAGTGGGCCTATGATGGTGTAGTCGTTAGTGACTGGGAGTCAATTATAGAAATGAGTGTGCATGGGTTCACTCATGATGATAAAGAGGCAGCATACGAAGCGGTACAAGCCGGTATCGATATGGAAATGGCCAGCTCATCTTATCGAGACCACCTTAGCAATCTAGTTGATGAGCAAAAAATCAGTATTGAGCAAATTGACAAAATGGTCTCACGAATTTTGAAAATGAAATTCGATCTAGGTTTGTTTGATAACCCTTACACGAATCCAGACGAACATGGCACTCCACTAAATAAGTCAAACCTAAAAATTGCCAAGCAAGTTGCTACTAAGAGCTGTGTGTTGTTGAAAAACCAAGAACAAGTTCTACCTTTATCGCAATCAAAGCTTGCATCTATTGCGATGATTGGTCCGTTGGCTGATGACGGTTACGAGCAGCTCGGAACTTGGATTTTCGATGGTGAGGCTCAGCATTCTGTAAGTTGTAAGCAAGCTTTTGAAGAGTTAGTCGGGCGTACTATCGACATTAACTATGTCAAAGGCCTCGAAACAACCAGAAGTACCGACCACTCTCAGTTTGAAGAGGTTCAAGCAGCAGTCGAAAAGTCAGACGTTGCAATTGTTGTGGTTGGGGAAGAGTCGTTTATGTCAGGCGAAGCACATTCGCGAGCAAATATTGACCTACCAGGCCATCAAAAAGAACTCATTGAGTTGGTAGCGGAAAGCGGTAAGCCAGTGGTTCTCGTAATCATGGCGGGCAGGCCACTTACGATTGCAAATGTTCTTGATAAGGTGGATGCGGTTCTTTACGCCTGGCACCCAGGTACTATGGGCGGCCCAGCAATTGCAGATTTGTTGTTCGGTATGGAGTCTCCCTCTGGAAAATTACCTGTAACTTTCCCACTCAAAGTCGGACAAATACCTATTTACTTCGGGCACAAAAATACTGGCCGACCGGCCACTGACCATACTGTAGTAAACATGGATGATGTGCCACCACAGGCGTCGCAAACATCATTGGGGATGACTTCGTTTCATCTGGACGCTGGTTTTAAGCCATTGTTTCCATTTGGTTTCGGTTTGTCGTATGGCGATTTCAAATATGTCAAGATCACGATGTCTGAGCACAGTATAGCTTTGGGCGAAAGTATCGATATTTTTGCTGACGTTGTTAATACTGGGCCGCGTGCAGCGGACGAAGTTGTTCAGTTGTATGTCCGAGACTTGGTTGGCAATGTGACTCGACCTGTTAAAGAGTTAAAGGGATTTAAACGGATACGCTTGAGGCCCGGTCAGAGAGAGCGAATTAGCTTCACTCTACATACGGACGATTTAGCGTTCTACAGCCGTAACATGGAGCTCATTACCGAGCCCGGTAAGTTTCATGTTTGGATAGGTGGAAGTTCTGATGCTGAATTGTGGTCAGAATTTGAGATACACGAATAAGAGATCAACCCGTTATGATTTCCATTTTAAAACACTCTTCAATTAACAATAAAGTTGAGCGATTGCTTAGGCGAATGACGCTAAAGCAAAAAATCGGCCAAATGACTCAGCCTGAACGCATGTCTTGTACGCCAGGAGATGTTATGGAGTATCACTTGGGCTCTGTATTAAGTGGCGGTGGATCGTGTCCAGGCGAGAACCGTCCTAAAGACTGGGTAGCGATGAATGACGCTTACTGGGCTGCTTCAATGCACCAAGATGAAGGTCATCTGGCGATTCCCCTTATTTACGGGGTTGACGCGATTCATGGCAACAGTAATGTGCTTGGGGCAACAGTGTTTCCTCATAATATTGGACTAGGTGCAGCCGATGATACTAGCTTGCTCAACCGGATCGCTAGAGCCACTGCGCGCGAAATCTTAGCAACTGGGGTGGATTGGACATTTGCCCCGACTTTAGCTGTGGCACGTAATAATCATTGGGGGCGCACCTACGAAAGCTACTCGGAGCATTCAGAGTTAGTCAGTCGGTACGCTGCCCCATTTGTTGAGGGCTTACAAGGTGAGCAAGATCAGCCTGTGGGTGATGATGCGGTGGTGGCCTGCGTCAAACATTGGGTAGGCGATGGTGGAACGACACATGGTATAGATCAAGGGGAAACCACACTATCGTTTAAAGAACTACACGACATACACATGCGCCCTTATTATCCAGCGATTGACGCGGGTGTATTGACCGTGATGGCGTCTTTCAATAGTTGGAATGGTGATAAGTGTCATGGGCATCAACACTTATTAACGAATGTCTTAAAAGAAAAAATGGGGTTTGAAGGGTTCGTGATTTCGGATTGGGATGGGATAGATTATCTTGACGAAGACTATTTTCAGGCCGTTGCTCTGGGCGTTAACGCTGGAATAGATATGTTTATGGTGTCGGAAAATTGGCGAGACTTTATTCAGCATGTCGAGAGCCATGTGGCACATGGAACTATTTCTATGTCAAGAATTGATGATGCGGTTCGTCGGATTCTGCGAGTTAAATTTGCAGCGGGCTTGTTCGATAAACCGCGACCTAAGGATCGAAAGTGGTCCAACCATAGTTCGTTTGGTGGTGTTGATCATAGGGAACTGGCTCGCGAAGCTGTTAGAAAGTCACTCGTTCTATTAAAAAACCAAGAATCGACGTTACCATTGAAGCAGAACGCTCGTATTCTAGTTGCCGGCAAGCATGCAAATAACCGCGGAGCTCAATGCGGTGGCTTTACCGTGGCTTGGCAAGGTGTAGAAGGCAATGACGCGATTCAAGGAGGTACCTCTGTTTGGGAGGCGGTCAGCGCTCAGTGCAAATCAGCTAAGTTAAGCAAAGATGGCCTTGGGTTGGAAGCGAACGCAGATCAACACGATGTTGCCGTAGTAGTCATTGGTGAACAGCCTTATGCTGAGGGGATGGGTGATATTCGTTCTGGTGACGATGTGCTTGTGCAGGCTGGCTCACAGATTAAGGGTCTTATGAAGGTGCTCGATCCTTATGGCAGTTCTCTGGAGCTTGCACAG
>CAZOIG010000155.1:0-3286 GCA_964579235.1 uncultured Gammaproteobacteria bacterium | reverse complement strand
AATCGCGCAGGGCTAAACCGCCATCCGCATGAAATTCGTTTAAGTTTTGCCAGGCAGACGACTTAATTAGGCAGTGTAGATTTTGTTGTCGCTCGCCGTCGTGAACGACTGCGGCGCTGCTATTTGAATGTCGCTTACAGTCGTTCAATAAACGTTCCACAAGATTAAGAGGAAGTTTTGGTGTGTCGCACGGTACAACCAACAAATAAGTCTCGCTATTCTTTTGCGCAAAGCCCTGCGTAGAGTCGAGATAATTGATTAAGCTGCTTATTCCGGCCATAGGCCCTTTGTACTCTGATGGATCAGCTGGGGCTAGCTCATCCGTAATAACCGTAGCAGCGAAACCCGCATATTCAGCCAGGTTGCGATTTGCGCTAATGTAAAGACGATCGACTTGCGGCGCTAATCGTTCAAGTACGTGTGCAACCAATGGTTTGGATTGCCATTCGATCAAGCCCTTGTCTTGCCCCTGCATACGGGTGCCTTGACCACCTGCCAATATCAATCCAATTACTTTCGGTGGTTTTAGATGCATTGAGTCTCGCGGGCGCTGCTAAACAGTCAGTTCTGTTGTGATCTTAGTCGATTCCTGACGAGTATGAAATAATGCCAGCAGAAAACAACGAGTGTCACCGATTCGATCAGTCTAAGCAGCAGGGTGCCGCATCAACTATAGGTAGACGTATGAATACGCAATTGTTCAACCCAATGATAGCTATGCTTTTTCTCACATTTATTGTGTTTCTTCGCTTGTTCTTTTTTCGCTTTACCGAATCTAAAGCAAAACGCATACATCCACAAAAAATGGCAACCCCCGAAGGTGTTGCAGCGGTGATGAGTGATAGAGCCATGGCCGCCAGTCATTGTTTTAAGAACTTGCTTGAGATGCCGATAATTTTTTACGTTAGCTGTTTAATGATTACGCTGAGTAATCAAACTGACCAACTCTATTTGCTGCTTGCATGGGTCTTCGTTTTCTTTCGCCTACTGCAAGCGTTTATACACTGTACATATAATAACGTGCTGCACCGCTTTATGACCTTCGTAACGGGCTCTCTTGTTGCTTGGGCGATTACGTTTCGTTTTGCCATATCACAGCTATAAGCTCACTCTAATTAAGCGGTACAAAGACATTTTTTTGGGGTTTAAGTCAGGTTGAGATAGGCTTCGATTTTAGTATCGAGCTCTTCCCATGCCTTAGCAATGCGCTTGTCTGAGACTTTAAAGCGCGTTTTAAGCTGTTGAGCGAACACGGATACACGCCACTCCTCGAGCATCCAGGCCAGTTCAGAGAGCTCTGGTATCGCTGTGTAAGCATAGAGCGTGGATTGCTCTGGATGAAGCTGATCTAAAGCAAATAGTGGCTCACACAGGCGTTGAATCGCGTCATTATGACGTTGTTGCCAGATTGCTATCGCTTTGCTCGCGTTGAGTTCCGCTTCGGTGTGAGAGTGAATTCGCTTGATTCGTTCGCGCGTGGCTTTGAACAGCCTTGGGTACTGCTGTAGATCGGCTGGACTGGCGGTAAGTAGTCGGTTTGGATCACACAAGTTATAGAGCTGTGTTTTGATTTCTTCGATCAAACTGTCGAGTTCTAGAGTGTCTGCCTCCAGCGCGTCAAGTTGACTGAGTAATTCCTGTTGTTGACGCAAAGCACCACCAAGGTTGTCGGCGGTTTCAACGGCTATTCGAGACCACTTCGGATCCAGTTTTTGTAACCAAGCGCTGAAGTCTTGTTCGGACTCAAACATCACGTTGGTGTGCGGGCCTGAGTTGGTTATTGCTCCCGTATTTGCTCGATACATCGCAGTGAGAGCGATTCGCAGCGCATAACTAACCCATTGTTCCAGCTCGATGCCACTGTTTTTGATTGCCGCCGGAGTGCTGATCGCCAGCGCGGCTATGGCCGAAGCGTTTTGCGGATGAGGACCGTCTGCAGCTTTAAGACTTTTGAGCTGTTGGGCGAGCGAGCTTTGAGGTTTGTTACTTTGTTGAGTGGCTTTGGCCTTAGTTTTACCTACTGGCGTCGAGCCACTCTTGGCAGACAATTTTTTGCGAATCTCTTTTTTTGTAAGCGACACCGTAGCGCTGTGCAACTTGCTGAGGCCTTTTTCCATCAGTACTGGTAAGGCAATCGTATTGTTGAATCGAGCCAGCGTCAGTGATTCGGTCAAGCGTAAATCGACTCTATTTGACTCTGTTAGTTGAAACATCGGCTGAGCGACAACGGTCATGCCTTGATGACGATAATCGACTGATTTTAGTTTTAAGTGTTCGGGCCAAGCGTCAATATCCTCAAGCTCAAAGGCTGTTCGTTCTGCGGCGGTACTGGCATGCAGGCTGGCATTGACCGCATCTGAGTAACGGCGTTTGAGGCTAAGCAAATCGCGACCAATTTCGATGATCGAACCGTCCACGTCTTCGATGCAGTAGTTCATCAGTAGGTGAGGTTCGATTTGTTCAGGCGCCCACGCGTCGCTTGGAATTCTATGGCCGCGAGACTTGAACAATAATTCGCCCAGCACACTGGTCAGCGCTGCATTTTGGCTGCGTAAATCTGGGGCGATCCGTGCCACGACATCTTTAGCGGGCGTATAGTTTTGGCGAATAGGTTTGGGTAAGGTCTTTATGAGTGCCGCACATTTTTCGTGTAGTAAACCAGGCACCAGCCATTCACCAACATGAATTGGCAATGGAGCGAGTAGCTCGACTGGAACGTGCAGGGTCACACCATCGAACTCGCTGCTCGGGTCAAATAGATAGCTCAGCTTTAAGGGTTTGCCGTTAATGGCTAAATGGTTAGGGAACTCGCTGTCTATGTTTTCACGCTCGTGTTCTTCAACAAAAGCTTGAATCGACAGTTTCAGTGCGTCGTTACCTCCGTTCAGCAGCCACTTTTCGAAATCAACTACCGTTGCGCAAGTTTGCGGCAACTTCTCGGCATAGAACTCGAACATCCAGACATCGCCTCGGGCGAGAGTCCGACGTCGTGTTTTGACTTCATACTTGTCGATCAGTTCAATCAGCTCTTGGTTGTGCTGCAAGAAATCAATCTGCCGTCGACTTGGTTGATACTGGCCGTCAACCAAAGCTTGTTGGATAAAAATAGCGCGTGACTCTTCAGCGTTGATCTTATGGTAAGCACAGGGTTCGCCGGACTTGAGCGTGAGGCCTTTATAGAGCGTTTTGCGCAATGCGGTGATACTGCCTCTTTTAATGTCGAATTGCGGGTTGCTGTAATTGTACCTAAGGGCTTTTTGTGCGAATTCAGCGATCCAACTGGGTT
>CAZOIG010000154.1:0-2720 GCA_964579235.1 uncultured Gammaproteobacteria bacterium | reverse complement strand
TCGGGCAAACCTTTCAAGTAGGTGGTGTACTGCGACAGACGCCCCAACATATTGCTCACACTGCGCGATAAATCACCAATCTCGTCACGCGATTTTTCTTCTTTGGGCAGACGTTGGTTGAGGATGCGTCCTTCGCGATCGATTGCGCTGTCGGTGGCATCGCGTAGCCGACGAATGCGTAGCGTGAGCCTTGATGCGAAGATCAGAAGGGCGGTGGCGACGGTCACCAGCACTAATAGGGTGACGCTGATCACATTTTCTAAGATTTCTTGCTGGCGGCGCAGCACTTGATTGGTGCTTTGCTCAACCACAACCGCGCCTGGGATCGACTCGCCAAGAAAAATGGGGTGTGCCGACATGATGATCATGCCTTCGCTGTCGACACCGGGTCGTCGATCAGATGATATTTGCCCCGCTAATGCGTTTTCTATGATTTGCACGTTGCGGGCGGTTTCATCGTCTCCCACAAGGAACTCTGGTGGGCTCTCAACGATGTAGGCGAATACCGCCTGCAGGGCCGTATTATAGTAATACTCAATGTAGCCGAACACGCGGTCAAACACGGGCTGCGCGCTACTTGGCTTGCTGATTTGGTCTTCCTCGTTCTCGGTAATCACATTGCCCACCACCGTCCGCACGCGTTGATCTTCATCAATCACCCAAATACGTGTATCGGTGCGATTAAGAGCGCGTAAAATGCGCGCCAGAGCAGGGGACTGCACCATCAAACGCGATAGGTCATCGCTGTCGCTTTGCGGCGTAGTGGGCACAATCGCGGAAATTTCTAAAGAGTCAGTATCGTCAACATCAACCACCGCTAGGCGAACTCGGGTGCTTGAGGGCAGTAAAAACCTGGGAATGCGTATTTCGACCGTATAGCCGGTTTCGCTTAGCGCCACTTCGGCCGCCAGATCATAGTTCGGCTCACCTGTAATGGGGTATTGCCATTGTTCATCCATCGCATAAATACTCATGCGGCCTGGCTCACCCGCAATGAGCGTAAAGCGTTGTTCGCGCCCGGTGGTGTCTTGCAGGGTTAAGCGCAAATGGTCAGCCGCGTCGACCCGCAGCACGTCGGGGTTACGGAACACCACGTTGTTGTCGTCCACATCAAATAGGGCATAGATGTAATTACCCCGATAACCAAGTACGTGGCGCACTGAAATATCGGCCTCACTGGGCAGGATTGCCGTTTGCTCGCCGCCAGTTTGTTCTTGTTGCATTTCCAGCACCGAGATCGCTTGATTGGTGAACTCATCGTCACTTTGCAAACCGTCGGTTTCGGCTTGGGCATCTTGGCTAGTGGGCGGGCGATACACTTCGGCCTGATTCGCCTGCTCGCCCCAATCGCTTAGATCCCCGTTTAAATTGATGTAATTGGGTAGGGGAAATGCGTAAATCTCGTTTTCGTCGTCACTGACAATTGATTCTTCGTCGGGCGGATCGAACAGTTCGGGCCGATCGTGCAAAACGGTGGCAACCGCGCGCGCTAAAAGGTTCAGCGCATCTTCTTGCCCTGACAACAAAAAGGTTTTCATGTCGCGCACGTAGATGTACGACATCCACGGGATTAGCAGCAGCAACAAGGCTACGAGTAAGAGCTTCGAGCGGATCGAAAATCGAGTGAACATGAGGCAGAATTAGGGGAGATTCACATTAATTGCGGTAGTAGAGCAGAATTTGCCTCAACCCTAAGACTCGGCGCTTTTCCATTTATAGCCCACCCCAAATACCGTCTGAATATGTTTAAAGCTGGGGTCTATCTCTTTGAATTTATTACGAATTCTTCTGATGTAGCCGTTAATTGTATTGCGTTCGACGTAGCTTTGTTTGGTGATTTGCATCATGTTTTCGTAGGTCTTAACGTGTCCAGGATGACGCGCCATCGATTCAATCAGCCAGAATTCCGTTAGAGTTAAACTCAACTCTTGATCTTGCCAACGAATCGACATGCTTTCTTCGTCGATTGATAGGTCGCCAATTTGCAAACTAGGGTTGTTAGCCCCCGGTGTTTCTTGATTGGCGAGGCTATCGACAATTCGGAACAGCGAGTTAATCCGCACGCTCAGATATTGCATGTTCAGAGGCTTGGTCAAGTAGTCCCAAGCATCGAGCCTTAGGCCGGATACGCGGTCAATATCGCTGTCACGCGCAGTCAAGAAAATGATCGGTAAAGTTGGCGACATCGTGCGCAAATCGCGACAGAGATCGAAGCCTCCGTCCATTTCGTTTTCTAGCATTATGTCTAGAATTGCCAAGTCAGGCATGTTCTGACGCATTCCGTTTAGCGCATCGAGCCGATTCGCATAGGTAGAGACTTCATAACCCGAGCCAGTCAGTGCGTCGGCGTAGTTCTCTCGTTGGTCGTAGTCGTCTTCAACGATGGCTACTTTTCTATTCATTTCCTATTAATAACAGTGAGTTAGCTTGAATTTTGTTTGGGCGTAATGCGCTATGAATTAGAGCCTAGTTTGCCCGATTTTGTGGAGATTCTCAGCAATTGGTCATAAAACCATTTTATTACCATTTCTTTCACCATTGTTTGTCATGCGCGGGGCGTTTAATAGGCGCATCGAAACTACAACGTAACACAACCGCAAAACCACCCATCAGGAAATTGACATGTTTAATAGCGAAAGGAATTCACTAAATAAGCAAGTATTCGTACCCGTCACTGACGAACTCATATTCGATACGCCAGAGATGATCGAAGGGCCATT
>CAZOIG010000153.1:0-2088 GCA_964579235.1 uncultured Gammaproteobacteria bacterium | reverse complement strand
TCCATCTCCTCATCTTGGTGTGCTCGGTCTTCGATTGCCACGCCCTGCCCCCAGTTCTGCGTGGTGGTGTCATTGCTGACTGTTTTGGCGCGCGCTGCTTTGTCATTGTAGGCAGCATGCTGCGGGTTAATCGAGTCTTTCACTAAAGACATCTCCCACTCCAAACCTGGGTTCACCAAAGAGCGCTGGATCAACTTTTTACCGACCCACTCAAAGCGTAACTTGCCATCTGGGTTTCTGATGGTCGCCAACTTATTGCCGCCTGGAGGAGCTGCCGGGCCAGAGGTTGCTAAGGTTGGATACTTGTCCGCAGTACCATGACAATCTACACAATCGATTTCTACCGCGCTGGCGACTTCGCCATAAATATGGCCATTACCATGTGAGTCTTGCGAGAAGTGGCAATCTGAACAATGCATGCCTTTATCGGCATGAATAGACGACATATGTACACCCTTCTTAAATTTGTCTGGGTCATCGTCACTGATGGGGTCGCCTTCCTTGGTCAAAAGCGTGCCATCACGGTCTCGCTTAAACACCGCACGAAAATTCCAACCATGCCCATGATAGTCAGCAAACTGCGTGTCTCGCATTTGGTCGTTCATCTCTGAGACTTGCGCCAAAAAGTCAGGATCCGACCATTTGCCACGGATAGCGGCTTCTTCTGGATTGCGCTCGTTAATCTTACGAATTTCAGAGTCCGTTGGGTATTGCTGCTCCTCAGGCCACATCCTCGGCGCGTCAGATTCGTAGTCCCACATGGTGTAACCCAAATAGGTATTTACGAACATATTGGGCTGATGCATGTGGCAAATCATGCATTGCGAGGTAGGTACCGCGCGAGTGAACTCGTGCTTCAAAGGGTGACCAGATTCATCTTTAGGAATGGTCGGATCAACCGTTTGAGTCTTACCCAAGTGTCCAAATTCGGCGTAAGGCCCAGAGTGTTTGGGGTCTCGGTCATTGGCGTAAACAACATGGCAACCGCTACATCCTGAAGAACGATAATCGCCCGGATTATCGTTAGTGCCTAGAAACCAAGAAATCGGATCGTTCAGACGCGTCTTAGTAATGTTAATCAGCGGCACCGAGATGCGAGCACCGGTTCCCGGCCCACGGTTCGATTGACGGATATCTGGTCGCCCCGGCTCTTCTAAACGCTGTAATTGACCCAGAGCATTGGGCAGACCCGTTTCTGGAAACAGATTGGAGATGTTTCGCCCACCGCGCTCGAAGACTCTAAAGATGTCCCCAGGTTTTACCGTTTCCCATGCTGGAAGAGGCGCAAGACTTGGCAGCACACCGTGTGATTTAGTGAGCTCCTCAGGGTTATCCGAAGTAGGGCCTAAAAGACCTGCCGCTTTACCTTCACGCGTATAAGCCTCACCCAAAATGTAATTCTTAAACGGCAATATACCGTTGTTATAAGAGGCACCACCCCAAAGCATTGCGCTGGTTGACATTAGGCTACGCTTGGCGGCTTTGATGATCGGTAAATGGCAAGCGCCGCAAGCTTCTTCGGCAATGCGATAGTCACCCGGATTTACAAATCGAACGTACTCAGGGCTCTCTTTATTGAGCAATGTGTAGGCGTGTGGCGGATTAGCGCTAGACGGGTAGTGCCATGTATCGGGTAAGGTCGGCGTTACGTGCGCTTGGTCTATCGCCAATTGGTATTCACTCGAGTATTTCGCTTTATAGTCTTTAGAGTACGCACCCGATTTTTTTGATTTAGCTTTTGAATCACCCATAGGCTCGTCGCCATGCTCGGCTTTGAGGTCGTTCTCCTTATCGCCGTTTTCTTTGAGTTCTTTCTCTAGGCTGACATTCTGGCGCAGAGCACCACTAATGTTCACTAGCTTCTCATGACCCGCTGGCACCGACACTCTGGCGTTGCCGCCATGGCAGTCTGTACAACCTAAAATAACCGCTGGGTTGCTGTGCATGGTATGGCGATCGGATGCCGTGTGGCAGGAGACACAACCTGTTGACTTTGAGTCGGCTTGCGCTTGTGTCTGCGATTTAGGCGCAGGCGGATAAAACGGATACTTAACGTCTTTCGGAACTTCTCCACTCGCGGCAAAAGCA
>CAZOIG010000152.1:0-3926 GCA_964579235.1 uncultured Gammaproteobacteria bacterium | reverse complement strand
AAGGCAAGAAACTCTAATTCACTGGCGTCGTTTACCCGATACAAATCCATGTGATAAACCATTCCGGCACTAACGGGATACTCTTGTATCAAGTTATAGGTTGGGCTCGTAACAGGAGTGTCATTGCCCAGCGCGGCAATAATGCCTTGGCACAAACTGGTTTTGCCAGCGCCCAGATCACCGCGCAAATACACGCAGGCAGGCCATTCGAGAGATTTCGCCAACTCGGCAGCCGCGGTTGCCGTTTCGGCGAGAGTAACTACTTTATACTCAGTTTCATTACTCGACATAATGGGTTACGGCTTTGCTTGATTAGTTTACTATGCGCGTATTATGACAGGCAGCAAGGCACAGGCAAAGAAACCTAATAAAATGCAATCAAGTGAATTGCAGGCGCTTGCAACGCACATTAAAGCGTGGGCGCTGGAATTCGGTTTTGATCAGGCTGGAATCAGCGATATAGAACTGTCTGAGCATGAGGCTCATCTCGAAAACTGGCTAAAAAAAGGCTTCCATGGCGAGATGGACTACATGGCAAAACACGGCAAGAAGCGCACGCGCCCGAATCTGCTCGTTGACCAAACTTGTAGCGTAATCAGCGTACGCATGGACTATGCGCCTGCCGACATTGACAACTCGTTTGCCGTGTTGCGACAAGCCGATACTGGGTTTGTATCCCGTTATGCTTTGGGGCGTGACTACCACAAAGTGCTGCGCGCTAAATTGCAAAAACTAGCCAAGAAAATTCAAACCGAAGTGGGCGAATTTGGCTATCGTGTTTTCACCGATAGCGCACCCGTTATGGAAAAAGCTCTGGCTGAAAAATCAGGCTTAGGCTGGATTGGCAAACACACAAATCTGATTAACTCACACAGTGGGTCGTGGTTCTTTTTAGGCGAGATCTACACTGACCTACCGCTACCCGCCGATCAAGCGGCAAGCAACCATTGCGGCAGTTGTAGCCAGTGCATTCAAGACTGTCCCACCAAGGCAATCGTCGGCCCCTATCAAGTGGACGCGAGGCTATGCATCTCCTACCTTACGATTGAGCTGAAAAACGCGATACCTGAAGAATTACGACCGCTAATTGGCAATCGCGTTTACGGCTGTGATGATTGCCAACTGGTTTGCCCGTGGAACAAGTTCGCGCAAGCGGCTCGAGAAAACGATTTTTCACCGCGCAAAGATGTCACTGATCGTGAACTAGTGGATCTATTTGCCTGGGATGAGGAGAGCTTTCTGAGAAAAACCGAAGGCAGCGCCATTCGACGGATCGGGCATGAGCAGTGGCAACGAAATATTGCCGTCGCAATGGGCAATGCCCTGAAAGACGAAAGCATTGAGACTGACACTCGGTCACAAATAGTGAGCGCCCTTAGGAAAGGTTTAGATAATGCCTCACCAATGCTGCGTGAACACATTGAGTGGGCGTTGACTCAGGCAGGCTAAGGGAATCGACGCCTGCCTCTGAATCATCTTTTAACTATCCTTAAAGTGTCCTTTAATTATCGCTCTGGTAAGCCTGTAGGCTTATCGTCAAGGCTGACACGATTATTGTCTTGCTGATATTCGGCTATGCCATCGCGGCTCTTTTTGGCCGACCATTTATTCAAGGTTTCTCGCTCACCGACGAACTCATAAAAAGGTACTGCATAGCCACACGAGGTTTGTACTAGATCAACGTGCAACTCAAACACTTGCCGTGCGCCAATGTAATCATCGAAATCGGCAATCGCGTCCGACCAATCATCGTCGCCAATCGAGATCATCTTGGCTTGGCCATATAGTCTGAGAATGAGTGGCTGCTTATCAAACGAGCAAAACATGATCGTCATGCGCTGATTTTCTAACACGTGCGCAGCGGTTTCGTTACCGCTTCCGGTTAAGTTCAACCATCGAACCGTATTGGCGTCCTTGATGCGCAACGAGTCCAAACCTTTAGGAGACACATTTACTCGCCCTTGCGCACCCGCCGTACCGATAAAGTAAAGCTTCTGCTGTTCAATAAAACGTATGTGCTTATCGTCTAACGCGTCAAAAAGATCCATATCTGCCCCTAAAAATTAAACTAGAGTGATTCGTTCTGATTAGACCGACTCGAGTCGGAAAATTGTGGTGGATAATTGTTTAGCGACTGCTTAGAAGTCGCTGCTTTCGTCGATCACAAAATGATCTCGGTAATGCCGCATCTCTTGAATCGATTCCTTGATGTCATCCAAGGCTTGATGCGACGCTCGTTTGGTAAAGCCGGAAACCATTTCAGGTGCCCAATACTTAGCAACCTCTTTGAATGAGCTCACGTCGATATTGCGATAATGCAACCACTCGCTCAACTCAGGCATGTACTTGTATAGAAAGCGGCGATCCTGACAGATTGAGTTTCCACACAGGGGCGCTCGGTTTTTGTAAGTGTGCTGTTGGATGAAGTCCAGAGTTTCGATTTCGGCCTGACGCTCACTGACTCGAGACAACTTAACCTTAGTAGTTAAGCCCGTCTTAGTATGCGTGCGCGTGTTCCATTCATCCATACCGTCGAGCAAGCTCTGATCTTGATGAATAACGATCACCGGACCTTCCGCAATAATGCGTAAGTCTGGGTCGGTAATAATGGTTGCCATTTCGATGATTCGATCATGCTCAGGGTCTAAGCCCGTCATCTCCAAATCCATCCAAACAAACGAATCGTATTGTTGCGGCAAAGTATGCTCCTAACTCGATAAATTGATGCTTAATCCGCTGCGCGACGATCTTTAAATGCAGCGGCTAACGTTCTTTGATCCATGTACTCCAACTCACCACCAACCGGCACGCCTCTGGCTAGGCGCGTTATTGTCACGCCTGTATGGCTCAACAGTTGTTGTACGTATTCGGCGGTAGTTTCACCTTCTGCGGTGATATTAGTGGCGATGATTACTTCTGTGGGTTGGTATTGGCTAACGGTTTTTTGCAGCAAGGGAAACGCCAGTTTTTCCGGCCCCACGCCTTCAAGAGGGGAAAGGCGGCCCATCAGAACGAAATACAGCCCTTGATAACTACCACCCTGCTCTATTGCCTCAAGATCTGCGGGCGTCTCAACGACACATAAGGTAGCTTGATCACGCTTTGCCGAAGCACAGATATCACATAATTGCGCCTCGCAAAAAGTATTACAACGCTCGCAAGTCACTACGCTTTCTAAGGCGTGACGCAATGAGTCAGCAATGGTTTGGGCGCCTTCGCGGTCTCGCTCCATCAAGTGAAAAGCCATTCGCTGTGCATTCTTAGGCCCCACGCCGGGCAAAGCTTTAAGGGCATCTTTAAGCGCTTCTATGGCTTTTGAAGTGGACATGACTTTGCCTAGAACGGCATTTTCATTCCGGGAATATTCAGGCCACCGGCTAAACCGCTCATTTTCTCTTCGGTGGTTTTTTCAACTCGCTTAACGGCATCGTTCATCGCCGCCGCCACTAAATCCTCAAGCATTTCGCGGTCTTCTGGGTCTTCCATCAAACTAGGATCAATTTGCACTCGGCGCACATCATGACGGCAGGTCATGGTGAGCTTGACTAAGCCGCCACCCGATTCACCGGTGACTTCGATAGATGCTAATTCAGCTTGGGCCTTTTGCATGTTCTCTTGCATCGCCTGCGCTTGCTTCATGATGTTTCCAAGTCCGCCTTTCATTGCTTTCCTCTGTACACTTATTCTTGGTTAACTCACCGCGAGCCAATGTCTCGCAGCTTGATTGTTGCTTAATAAACTAGCCTTGATTCTCGTCTCGCACACGCGGCTCGATCGACGCTTCATCAATCTGCGCGCCAAACTCGTTCAGTAATGACTGCATGCCAGGTTCCTTAATGAGACTTTCTTTGGTTTGCTCGATCTGCTGCACACCAAGTCTTTGTAAGCACTCGGCGGGCGTTTCACGGTCGCTGTCTTCTATATCG
>CAZOIG010000151.1:0-3214 GCA_964579235.1 uncultured Gammaproteobacteria bacterium | reverse complement strand
GGCGATCAAGACTCTATTGAATACATGTGCCGCAATGCGGCCGCTGCGGTTTATGAGTTAGAGCACTACGGTGTGCCTTTCTCCAGAACTGACGAAGGTAAGATCTACCAACGTGCCTTTGGCGGTATGACAACGCATTATGGGGAAGGCCAAGCGTTGCGAACCTGTGCGGCAGCTGACCGAACCGGTCACGCGATCTTGCATACCTTGTATCAGCAAGCTCTCAAGCATGAAGCTCAGTTCTTTATCGAATTTTTTGCCCTAGATTTGATTATGGAAGACGGCGAATGCCGTGGTGTAATCGCAATCGATATGGCAACGGGTTACATTCATCGCTACCGCGCAAAGCAAGTTGTATTAGCGACCGGTGGTTATGGACGCGCTTACTTCTCGTGTACCTCAGCGCATACGTGTACGGGAGACGGTAACGCGATGGTTCTGCGTGCCGGTTTGCCACTGCAAGACATGGAGTTCGTACAATTCCACCCAACTGGTATTTACGGCGCGGGGTGTCTAATTACCGAAGGCGCTCGCGGTGAGGGCGGATATTTGACGAACTCAGAGGGTGAGCGTTTTATGGAACGCTACGCCCCCAATGCAAAAGACTTGGCGTCACGAGACGTTGTGAGTCGCTCGATGACTATGGAGATCAACGAGGGTCGCGGTGTAGGCCCAGACGCAGATCACATTCATTTGCATCTTGAGCACTTGGGCGCAGACTTGCTTGAAGAGCGTCTGCCCGGCATCTCAGAGTCAGCGAAAATCTTTGCTGGTGTTGACGTAACCAAAGATCCGATTCCAGTGCTACCAACCGTGCATTACAACATGGGTGGTATTCCAACCAATTATCATGGTGAAGTGGTAACGCTCAAAGACGGCGACCCAGATGCGGTTGTACCTGGCCTAATGGCAATTGGTGAGGCGGCCTGTGTGTCTGTACATGGTGCTAACCGTTTGGGCTCTAACTCACTGCTTGATTTGATTGTTTTTGGTCGTGCGGCGGCTCTGCGAGCCAAAGAAACGGTCGATCCTTCTGCGCCCATCCCAAGTTTGCCAAAAGATGCTGGTGAAGCAACGATTGCGCGCTTAGATAAGCTTAGACATTCGACTGGTTCGCGACACACTTCAGAGATTCGCTTAGAAATGCAGCGCAACATGCAAGCGCATTGTGCAGTATTCCGCACAGGTGAATCGATGGATGAGGGCGTTAAAAAGATGGCCGCAACCGCAGCGTCATTTGCGGACGTAGGCATTAAAGATCGTGGCCTGATTTGGAATACCGACTTGATCGAGACACTTGAGCTTGAAAACTTACTGGCGCAAGCCGTGGTCACCATGGATTCGGCCGCGAATCGTGATGAGAGTCGCGGCGCACATGCGCGCGATGACATCACCGAACGTGACGATGAGAACTGGATGAAACACACCTTAGCTTGGGCTGATGGTGCGAATAAATCCAAGATCGATTACCGACCTGTGCACAACTACACGATGACGGATGATGTGGAATACATCAAGCCGAAGCCGCGTGTTTACTAGACGCAGTATCAAGGCTAGAGATAGATAAAAAATTCAACGAGTTAGCAGCACTACTAGAGATAGACGAGATAAAACATGGCTGAGTTTACCTTACCGAAGAATTCTAAGATCAAGAAAGGCAAGCATTTTCCTGCACCTGAAGGCGCAACCAATGTAAAGAGTTTCAAGATTTATCGTTGGTCACCCGACGACGATGAGAATCCACACACCGATACTTACGATATCGATATGGATGATTGTGGGCCTATGGTGCTTGACGCTTTGATGAAGATTAAAAACGAAGTTGATCCAAGCCTGACTTTTCGTCGTTCGTGTCGTGAAGGGATCTGTGGTTCGTGCTCTATGAACATTGACGGCACTAACACACTGGCGTGTACCAAGCCGATTGAAGAATGCGGCAGCGGCGATGTAAAGGTCTACCCATTACCACACATGTCGGTCATTAAAGACTTAGTGCCAGATATGACTCACTTCTATGCGCAATACGCATCGGTCGAGCCTTGGCTAAAGACTAAGACGCCAGTTTCTCTTTCGGCAGAACGCCTGCAATCAAAAGAAGAGCGAGAAAAACTCGATGGTTTGTACGAGTGTATTCTTTGCGCGTGCTGCTCGACGTCCTGCCCAAGCTACTGGTGGAATAGCGATAAATATCTCGGCCCAGCGATTTTGTTGCAGTCTTATCGTTGGTTGGCCGACAGCCGTGATGAAGCAACTGGCGAGCGCCTCGACGACTTAGAGGACCCGTTTAAGTTGTATCGTTGCCATACGATCATGAATTGCACTAATACCTGTCCGAAAGGCCTAAACCCAGGCAAAGCGATCAGTGAGATCAAGAAGCTAATCGCCGAGCGCTCGGTTTAAGCAATCTCGTTGCAATGCAGCTGCCGACTATTCACTTTATCACCCTCTGAGAAGCAAATAGTCGGTACAGCTTATAGTCGGCGGTGCCACCGCCGATTTGTTTATCAAGCAGTGCTACCCTCGACATACTCTCCTAAACTCCATGTTTGAATCACCGAATCCTGATCTGAACCCGCGTCAGCTAGTGTGGCGATGTAGAAGGGGAGTTCGTGAACTAGATGTACTGTTTGGGCGCTATTTGGAAGAGCAGTATGAGACATTGGCGGCCGATCAAAAGGTGGCTTTTCAAGTTTTGTTAGTGGAGCAAGACCCCATCATTATGGATTGGTTGTTTGATCGATCTGCCCCACAAAATACAGACTTGTTACCCACCGTCGAGCGTTTGAAGCACTTAGCAGGTCTGTAAAGAAGCGTTTTCCCTGTACAGCCAAGTGCTACAAAGTCTTGTTCTGGGCTGATATTAAAAGTCAATCGAGTCGCGCCGACTCTGATCATTTACCTTTTTCACCTCATTAAGCATCGCGTCTAGTGTGGAACGATCGAAGACTCGACCATCCTTTATTACGCTTTCGATCGATTTGGTGTGCTCTATCGATAATAGTGGATTTTCGTTTAGTAAGATCAGGTCGGCAGCATAGCCTTCATGTATCTTTCCCGACTTTTCATTTAGCCATTGCTTGGGTGCAGACGTGGCTGATTTCAGAGCTTGTGCTGTACTCATGCCAGCGTTGTTCAACGCGAGGAGTTCATCGTGGATTGAAAACCCCGGCACCGCGACTGGAACATTTGCGTCCGTGCCCGCCAAAACCACCAC
>CAZOIG010000150.1:0-7437 GCA_964579235.1 uncultured Gammaproteobacteria bacterium | reverse complement strand
GGCAAAAGCAAAAGGCAATCCGATTAATGGAGTTGTGCTGATAGATAAGCCCTCGGGCTTGTCTTCAAATGCGGCTTTGCAAAAAGTTAAACGCGCCTTCAACGCTAGAAAAGCCGGTCACACTGGCAGCCTAGATCCTCTCGCAACAGGCTTGTTGCCTATCTGTTTTGGTCAAGCAACCAAGGCCTGTGAGTATTTATTGGCCGCCGACAAACGCTATGTGGCTGAGGTGCGCTTGGGTGCCGTTACCGACACCTACGATGCCGACGGTGAGGTTATTCGCCGTGCTGACATCAACTTTGATGATGCCAGATTAAACGAAGTGCTAGATCAGTTTCGTGGTCATATCGAGCAAGTCCCGCCAATGCATTCGGCGCTTAAAAAGGATGGTCAACCGCTGTACAAATTGGCGCGCAAGGGCGAAGTCATTGATCGGCCCGCGCGCCACATGCAAGTGTACGAGCTCAGTGCAGAACGGCTCGACCATGATCTACTTCGGGTGTCCGTGCACAGTTCTAGTGGTTTTTACGTTCGCAGCTTGGCCTACGATATAGGCGAGGCGCTGGGCTGTGGCGCTTATATTCAAAGCCTTAGACGCGTTGAGAAGCAGGGTATTAGCGTGGCGGATGCGTACAGCTTAGAGCGCGTAATCAACAAGCTTTCGCGCGAGGAATTAATGGCGTGCCTACAGCCTGTAGATATTTTGTTAGAGCACATTCCCAAAATAACCCTTGGCAGCGATCTAACAAATCGTTTGATTAATGGCTTGTCTGCTATTGATGACTCCTTAGAGCCAATAGAGTTATGCCGAATTTATCGCAATGACGGGTATCTTTTCGGCATGGGTGAGGTCAATTCCGGTGGTTTGGTTAAAACTCACAAGATTTTTGTCGAATAAGGCAACAAATTTACCGTTTTGGGGTGCTTTTCACGCATAAATCGTTAGAATACGCCCACATTGAGTAAGCGCTTGAT
Organism: uncultured Gammaproteobacteria bacterium; assembly: GCA_964579235.1. Taxonomy (GTDB): domain Bacteria; phylum Pseudomonadota; class Gammaproteobacteria; order Arenicellales; family Arenicellaceae; genus Arenicella. Next base: position 6,462 of record CAZOIG010000150.1, on the reverse strand, counting down.
TTACTTAGCTTTACTCATCAGTTGCTCAGGTTTCCACCCTTCAGGGAATCGAGCTTTTTTATTCATTTATTGAAGAGGAATACATCATGGCACTAAGTGCAGCGGATAAAGCCGCAGTTGTAAAAGAGTACGCAATCAAAGAAGGTGATACAGGATCTCCAGAAGTGCAAATCGCATTGATGACAGCACGTATTTTGGATCTATCACCTCACTTCAAAGAGCACATTCACGACCACCACTCTCGACAAGGTTTGTTGCGTTTGGTTAACAGCCGTCGTAAGTTGCTTGATTACCTGAAAAAGAAAGATGTTGAGCGCTATCGCTCAGTGATCCAGCGATTAGGTCTACGTAAGTAGACACAGCTGGTTTTCTTAAGACTCAGTAAGCATTCTGCAAAAGCCTTATCGTTGATAGGGCTTTTGTGGTTTTTGAAGATTGTAAATTTTGTGTAGGTGCTGAGCGCAATAGGGCGCCAGTGTAGGAAAAAGATAGTTTTTATAGGCTATAAATAAATAGGAAATAGGTAAAAAAATATGTCAAAGGTAACTAAAACCTTTCAATTCGGCGAACACGAATTCAAACTAGAAACGGGCGAAATCGCTCGTCAAGCAGACTCTGCGATTATTGCGAGTTGTGGCGATACTGTCGTCATGGTCACCGTAGTTAACAAAATGGGCGGTGAGCCAAGAGATTTTATGCCCTTAACGATCGACGTTGAGGAGCGCACTTATGCCGCAGGTAAAATTCCTGGCGGCTTCTTTCGTCGTGCAGGTCGTCCTTCCGAGAAAGCAATTCTAACTTGTCGTTTGATCGACCGCCCATTGCGCCCATTGTTCCCAAAAGGCTTTGGCTACGATGTACAAGTGGTGATCACGATTGTTTCGATCGACCCAAATATCGACACTGAAGTGGTGTCTTTGGTGGGCGCTTCAGCGGCTCTTGCTACATCTGGTATTCCGTTTAACGGCCCAGTTGGCGCAGCACGTGTTGCTTACATCGGTGGTGAGTACGTATTGAACCCGACTATGTCGCAACTTGATGAGTCTGATCTAGACTTAGTTGTTGCTGGCACGAGCGATGCAGTACTTATGGTTGAATCAGAAGCGAACATCTTGTCAGAAGACGTGATGTTGGGTGCGGTTATGTTTGGTCATAAAGAATCGCAAAAAGCGATTCAAGCGATCAGCGAAATGGCGGCCGAAGTGGCCAAGCCGATGAAAGAGTGGACGCCACCTGTGAGCGACGACAGCGTAGCAGCAAAAGTTGCTGAACTGTCTAAAGCTGCATTGGAAGACGCTTTTTCAACGCCAAGCAAAGTGGAGCGCGTTGAGAAAATCTCTCAAGCTCACTCTAAGGTTTTGTCTGAGCTACTGACTGAAGAGTCGAGCAAAGCTGAAATTGAAGGCGTTAATGCAGCGTTCAAGAGCTTAGAAAAAGACATCGTTCGTGGCCGCATTATTGCGGGCGAGAAACGTATTGACGGTCGTGATACAACAACCGTTCGCCCGATCAATGTCCGTACTGGCCTATGGCCACGTACCCACGGATCAGCTCTGTTCACGCGTGGTGAGACTCAAGCAGCTGTTACAGCTACTCTGGGTACAGAACGCGATGCACAGCGCATCGATGCACTTGAAGGTGACATTACTGATCGCTTCATGCTGCATTACAACTTCCCTCCATACAGTGTTGGTGAAACAGGTCGCGTAGGTTCGCCTAAGCGTCGCGAAATCGGCCATGGCCGCTTGGCGCGTCGTGGCGTAGCGGCGGTGTTGCCTACAGCGGAAGAGTTCCCATACGTTATTCGTGTGGTGTCAGAGATCACAGAATCAAACGGTTCAAGCTCTATGGCAAGTGTGTGTGGTACATCACTGGCCTTGATGGACGCGGGCGTGAAGATCAAAGCACCGGTAGCGGGTATCGCAATGGGCTTGATCAAAGAAGGCAATGATTTCGCGGTATTGACCGACATCTTGGGTGACGAAGATCACCTTGGCGATATGGACTTCAAAGTGGCTGGTACACCGGAAGGTATTACGGCTTTGCAGATGGACATCAAGATCGATGGCATTACTGAAGAAATTATGACGCAAGCGCTTTCTCAAGCGAAAGACGCGCGTATTCATATTTTGGAAGAAATGGGCAAAGTCATTGATGCGCCGCGCGAAGAAATGTCTGAGCACGCGCCACGTATTATCACGTTCAAGATTCATCCAGATAAGATTCGCGACGTGATCGGTAAAGGCGGTGCGGTTATCCGTGCGCTGTGTGAAGAGACTGGTGCGACTATCGATATTGAAGACGATGGCACCATCAATGTTGCTTCGGTTGACGGCGCCCAAGGCGCTGAAGCTCGTCGCCGTATTGAAGAGATCACAGCTGACATCGAAGTAGATCGAGTCTACACAGGTAAGGTCGTCAAGATCATGGAGTTTGGCGCATTCGTAAATGTGTTGCCGGGCAAAGATGGTCTTGTGCATATTTCGCAAATCTCGAACGAGCGAGTGGAAGATGTGTCTGATCACTTGTCTGAAGGCGACGAGGTCACCGTTAAGGTGCTTGAAGTCGACAAACAAGGCCGAGTTCGCTTGTCTATGAAAGCAGTCGATCAATAATCGATTTGCTGGACCAATAAGAACGCGCGCTAGAGATAGCGCGCGTTTTTTTTACTCTTTTTTTGCGCCGATCAGCGTAGTCTTAGCCTAATCGCCAGCACCTGCAGTCGGAGAACTGAAAATGCCGAACAAGTTAAAATATCTATTGTTGTTTACCGTGGTGATCGCGGCTTTGGTTTATTTCGCACAACCTATGATCGCGAGCTACTTGTCACCGAAGGGAGAGCCGACGCCAGTCAGTGAGCATTTACCGCTCAACTACGAAGCGCTCGATGCCTGGGCGGCTCATCCGAGCAAACAGCATGCTGCGCTCAACACACCGCAGGACATCAGCCCAATCGATCAAAGCCAAACAACCGCGGACGTGTTTTTTATTCACCCAACTACGTATTTCGGTCCAGGGGGCTGGAACTCCAAGGCTTTAGCCGACGGTTTCGATAAACAAGGCGTTGAGCACTTAATGGCAACTGCCGCCAGTACGTTTAACGGCTGCTGCACTATCTACGCACCGCAGTATCGCCAAGCTCATCTAAATGCGTTTATCACCGAAGACCGAAAGATGGGAACCGATGCGCTCGACTTTGCGTATGAAGACGTGGAAGACGCCTTTGAGGCGTTTCTCGCTCAACGCGATGCGAGCCGTCCGTTTTTTATAGCGGGGCACAGCCAAGGAACCCTGCACGGCGCGCGTTTAATGCACAATAAGATCATCGGCACGGAACTGGAAGATAAAGTCATAGCGGCTTATTTAATCGGCTTTTGGCTGCCACCTGAGACCTATACGCGCGTTATTCCGGGTTTTGAGCTATGTGAAAGCGCTGATGATGTTGGCTGCAGCATTAGTTTTGATACCTATGACAACAGTGGTGCTGGGCGAGATTATCAATTTCCGCTGCCGCACTGGTACCCTGAGGGTTGGGAGTGGCACGCCGACAAGCCTGGTTCTTGTGTAAACCCTTTGAGCTGGTCACAAGATCAAGATTTGGTTCCTGCTTCAGCGAATTTAGGTGGCGTAGCGTGGCAAGGTAGTTTTTCTCTACTGAACTTGTTAAATGACAATAATCAGGGTTATGTTTACGAAACCTTGGGCGAGCCGGTTAGCGAAGTGTCCTCGGCGCAGTGCGGTGAGGCTAATATGCTATGGGTTGATACACAGGAAGGCACTGGCTTTGATAACCCCGGGAAAGGGGCAGATAAAAGTTTGCACCCAAAAGACTGGAACCTGTTTTATATGAACATACGTCAAAATATCGAGCAACGTTTGCTAAGCTATATGGCGAAGCAAGGTGATGTGGTTAATGCGACTAACGCTCAGGAGTAAATCATGACCGAGAAGAACTATTCACAAATGGAGCTTTTAGACCGCTTGATGGACACCGCTAAGGCGGTGATCCCTGAGTCTTTGGGCAAAGATGTACGTGATAATTTGCGGGCGGCAGTTCAAGAAGTGCTCAGCGATTTAGATGTTGTAACGCGCGAAGAGCTGGATGTTCAAAAAGCGGTACTGTCTAAAACTCGCGAGAAAGTTGACGAGATGGAAACCATCATCGCCGATTTGGAGCAGCGCTTGGATATAGAATAGAGCTTAATTTGGCCTGAATAGCCGAGCAGAAACAACATAAAAAAAAGACCGCACTCAGGCGGTCTTTTTTATTGGATCAAGCGTTCAGGGTTCGCAGTGACTAAGCCTTAAAGACCGGGCCTTGCTTTTCCTGAGCGCTATACAGAGCCAGTTCTTACATGGACTTAGAAATAGTGAATACCAAACGGTCGTCAGCAATGTCTAGGCCGTCTAGGTCATTAGTTCCCCAGAAAGAAACATCCCAGCCAAAACCGTCACCGACTTCGCCTGATACGCCAACTGTGTAGTAAGAGTAAGAATCGTAATCACCATAAGCAACGCCTAGTGATACGTTCTCAAGATCGTAGCCGTAGCTTACTTCAATTAAATCGTCAAACTCGTCGCCGATGTAGTAAGTAAGACCAAAGCCAGCATAGCTAGCGCCCACGTAATACTCAGTGAAGTTTGAATCGCTCGCACCGTCACCACCGTGGTAGGTGTACTCGATAAAGCCAACGTCGTAACCGATGCCGCTTTCAGTTTCGCCAGCGAAACCGAAGTATAAGTCGCCCTCAGTTGTTTCAGCACCGCCGAAATCGACGCTCGCGCCCCAAACACCAGCATAGAAGCCAGAATCGTGAGCGTAATCGAAACCACCTTGGATGGATGGGTCTTCAGAGTTTTGAGATACACCACGCCATACGTAGTCTGATTGGATTGCCACATTAGCAGTCACTTCGGCTTGAGCCGCTGGAGCGAGTAGTGCGCTTGCAAGAACTGAAGCTGATAGTACTTTTAATGAGTGTTTCATAAAGACCTCTCTAAATGTCGTTATTTGGTTAATGTGTCTTGTGACATTTGGATTACAGCAATTAACGTGCCAACTTTTGAATTCTTGTGTATGGGCTTATAGCTTTGGTGGTTTACTCGTATAGATCTGCTCGGTTTTAGGGAATAAGCAATCTTTAGGCACTAATTGAGTGCGCGATTTCTGTAAATTTGCACCAATACGGTGCAAATTAAGACCAGTTTCTTAGTGTTTCGTCCAGTCTTAGCCGGTTGCGACTTCATTTGCCCTTATATGGCGCTGAGAACTTCTTTTGTTTGCGAGGTTTTAGGCGGCGTTTAACAACACAATTACATTTTGTTAAAAGTTGGCACGCTAATTGCTTTGTATTCAGCGAGGCATGGGTTTTCTGTTTTGAGAAGGCTCCAACACTCTCAAAGAAGTAACTCAACCATATTTATTAACTAACAAAAAGGTGGAATGCAATGAAGTTGATTACAGCAGTCATTAAGCCATTCAAAATTGACGACGTAAGAGATGCTCTAGCGGCAATTGGTATTCAAGGGATGACAGTAACCGAAGTAAAAGGTTTCGGTCGTCAAAAAGGGCACACAGAGCTTTATCGTGGCGCGGAGTACAACGTGGACTTTATGCCGAAGATCAAGATTGAAGTGGCGGTTGCCGATTCGATTTTGGATCAAACGATCGAGGTTATTACTGAGTCGGCGAATAACGGCAAAGTAGGTGACGGCAAGATATTTGTCACCGAACTAGCTCAAGTAATTCGCATTCGCACAGGTGAAACTGGCGAAGAAGCAATTTAGTCAAATAGACCTAAATTGCCCCTTTGAACATATTCAAACAATAGAGAGACACTATCATGGAAAATGAAATTCTAGCTCTGTCGGACTCAATCGCAGCAACGGCAGGCGGCGTCACTGAACTACAGTACGCACTCGACACTTTTTACTTTTTAATTTGCGGCGCGCTGGTAATGTGGATGGCAGCTGGTTTTGCAATGCTTGAAGCCGGTTTGGTTCGCGCAAAAAACACGACTGAAATCTTAACCAAAAACGTGGCTTTGTACGCCGTAGCGTGCACCATGTACATGGTTTGTGGTTACAGCATTATGTACGGCGGCGGTGACCTAACGTGGTTCCTAAGCGGAATTACTGGTGATGGCGTTGCGGGTGCAGAAGAAGCGGCTACCTACGCTCCTTCGGCTGACTTTTTCTTCCAGGTGGTCTTCGTAGCCACGGCGATGTCGATTGTTTCAGGTGCGGTAGCTGAGCGCATGAAGCTATGGGCATTCTTGGTTTTTGCAGTCGTAATGACCGGCTTCATCTATCCAATGGAAGGTTCTTGGACTTGGGGTGGTATGCCAGTTTTCGGAATGTACACACTCGGCGACCTCGGTTTCTCTGACTTTGCTGGTTCAGGTATCGTACACATGGCCGGTGCTGCAGCAGCATTAGCAGGTGTTATTTTACTCGGTGCTC
>CAZOIG010000149.1:0-2935 GCA_964579235.1 uncultured Gammaproteobacteria bacterium | reverse complement strand
TGGTCAAATAGAACACTATTAAACAGAATCGACTTAGCCCAGCCCTCACCAGCGCCTAACACATCACCGTAAGAAAACCCGCCGCAAGCCACCAAACCTTGAACGGTTGTTAGATCAAAACGACCCTCCACGAGATCGGTCATCGTGACGTCTACTGAATTAAACCCAGCTTGGTCAAACGCCGCCGCCATCTCCATATGACCATTAACACCCTGCTCTCGCAAAATAGCCATTGAGGGCTTTGACTGTTTTGTGTTTATGTAAGGCGCGCAGATGTCTTCATTACTGTCGTAACTTAAACTGCTGTAGAGGCCACGATCAGCGGTGTCCAAAAGGCGCGCATACTCTTGATCTGCGCACTTAGGGTTGTCTCGCAGCGCTTGCATAGCGTGACTGGTCGCAGACCAAATCTGATGCAACTCGGAGCGAGCTTGAGAAAACAGGGTTGTCTCGCCTGTGACCACCGATATTTCATTGGAATCAGCAAGTAACTCCCCTACTTCGGTGAGCGCATCACTTAAACCGTGTTCTGCCAATATCTCGCGAACTGCATCAATGTGATCATCCGCGATACACATGGATGCACCAAGCTCCTCGTTGAACAAGTAAGCCAATGGATCTTGCGGCTCTGGCACTCGTATACGCATTCCCACTCGACTCGCAAAAGCCATCTCAAGCAAAGCGGCAAGCAAACCTCCGTCCGAACGATCGTGATAAGCCTCTAGCAAGCCTTGATCAACCATAGCTTGAATCGCCAAAAATCCGTTTTTGAGTCGTTCACTGTCGTCTACGTCAGGTACTTGCGTACCCACTTGCGAGTAAACTTGGCTAAGCGCCGAGCACGCCAAGCGCTGTTGCTGATTAGCAAGATCTAAAAAGTAGACTGAACTGCTTCGAGTATTGGCAATGTAAGGCGTAACGGTTCGAGTCACATCTTTAACCGGAGCAAATGCACTGATAACGCAGGACACTGGCGCCGTCACGCTGCGTTGCTTGCCTTGTTCATCCGACCAAACAGTCTTCATAGACATAGAGTCTTTGCCCACTGGGATCGCAATCCCTAACTCAGGGCATAACTGCATGCCAACCGCCTCAACCGTTCGATACAGCTCGGCATCGTCACCGACATGGCCAGCTGCTGCCATCCAGTTGGCAGACAGTTTAATTTCTCGCATCGAGCGAATGTTTGCTGCAGCAAGATTAGTCAACGCTTCGCCAATCGCCATACGGCCACTTGCAGGGCCGTTCAAGCTTGCTAAAGGAGTGCGTTCACCCAGCGCCATGGCCTCACCATGATCGCCAAAGTAATCACTTGTGGTTACCGCAACATCCGCTACTGGGACCTGCCAGGGGCCAACCATTTGCTCTTGCGCGATCATGCCCGTGACACTGCGATCACCAATCGTAACTAAGAAAGATTTGTCGGCGACGGTCGGTAGAGACAATACTCTGTGAATCGCATCGCTTAAGTTGATCTCCGAGAAATCCAACTCTTGACTATGACGCCTTACGCTTTGCACATCACGCACCATCTTAGGTGGTTTGCCAAAAAGTGTTTCCATTGGTAGGTCGATCGGCTTGGCTTGTCGCCCTTCACCATCGGCAAAATGCGGGTCGTTTAGAACTAAATCTTCTTGCTCGGTTGCCACACCAACCACACAGTATAGACAGCGCTCACGCTCACAAATGCGTTTGAACTCTTCCAAGCGTTCAGGAGCCACCGCCATACAATAGCGTTCTTGGGCTTCGTTACACCAAATCTGCATGGGACTCATGCTGAGTTCGTCGTTGAGAACCTCGCGCAGATCAAACACCCCACCACGGTCCGCGTCGCCAACTAACTCAGGCACGGCATTACACAAACCGCCCGCGCCAATATCGTGAATCGAGATGATCGGGTTGTCATCGCGTTGCGCCCAGCACGCATCAATAACCTCTTGGCAACGGCGTTGCATCTCTGGGTTACCACGCTGTACAGAAGCGAAATCAAGGTCTTCACTACTTTCTCCCGATGCGACACTTGATGCCGCGCCACCACCCAAGCCAATCAACATGGCTGGGCCGCCCAAGACAACAATGTATGCGCCCGGCGGGATACGATCTTTACTGACATGCGGCTCGCGAATATTGCCTAGGCCGCCAGCTAACATTATGGGTTTATGGTAGCCCCTAACATCGTCCTCATTTTCAATGGCTTGTTCGAGTGTGCGAAAGTAACCGCAAATATTAGGGCGACCGAATTCGTTATTAAATGAAGCGCCTCCGATTGGCCCCTCAAGCATTATTTGTAAAGGCGAAGCAATCCGTGCTGGTTTGTGCTCTTCGCCTTCCCAAGGTTGCGGCAACTCAGGAATCCTTAAGTTGGACACGGAGAATCCGGTTAAGCCAGCTTTGGGCTTGGAGCCGCGACCAGTCGCGCCTTCGTCACGTATCTCTCCACCGGACCCGGTTGCAGCACCAGCAAATGGCGATATCGCCGTCGGATGGTTATGTGTCTCGACTTTACAGAGAACGTGAATAGGCTCTTTTACTTTTCGATACGATTTGCTTGCGAAATCCGGGAAGAAACGCTCACCTTCGCTGCCAGCAAGAACGGCTGAGTTATCAGAGTAGGCGACTAAAGTCCCGTGGTCATTCAGACGATGTGTTTCGCGAATCATGCGAAACAAAGAGTGTTCTTGCTTATCCCCATCTAACAGCCAATCCGCATTAAAAATTTTATGGCGGCAATGCTCAGAGTTTACCTGCGCAAACATCATTAACTCGACGTCTGTGGGGTTCTTATTGAGCGCAGTATATTGTTCTAACAGGTATTGGATTTCGTCATTTGACAGAGCCAAACCCAAGCGCTGATTAGCCTCATCTAAGGCTGTAATACCATTATCCAATAATGCAATTTCAGTAAGTGGCGTAGGCTCTGCCTGATCAAATAGGC
>CAZOIG010000148.1:0-4056 GCA_964579235.1 uncultured Gammaproteobacteria bacterium | reverse complement strand
GATGAAAAGTATTGCCCCGTATGCTTTGAGCTCCAACATCCAACAGCTCATCTGGTGTCACCGACTTCACGGTCGCCGACGTCCCCACTGGCATAAAAATTGGCGTTTTAATTTCTCCTCGAGCAAACGAAAGCTGGGCGGCGCGAGCGCGTCCCTGTTGAGCATCTAGAGCAAATTCCATCGTTAAGCCTCTGTTTTAAATGCTGTTATTGCTGTGCTTGCCAGAATTTTTCTAAGCAACGTATCGCTTCGAGATAGCCTTGCGCACCCAGACCAGACACCTGCTCTAGGCAAACATCTTTAATCATCGACACTTGGCGAAAGGCTTCTCGTTTATGAATATCAGAGATGTGCACCTCAACCGCATCCAATTGACAGCCAACAATAGCGTCACGCAATGCGACCGAATAATGCGTTAAACCGCCGGGATTAATCACCAAACCATCGCTGTTTTTACGGTGTTCTTGCAGAAAATCGATGATCTCAGTTTCATGATTTGACTGAAAAAAGTGCAGATCGTAAGCAGGAGCTTGTTCGCTTAGCCATTGATTTAACTCAGCCAAAGTTTGCGCACCATAAATCTCAGGCTCGCGTTCACCCAGCAAATTCAGATTCGGACCATTAACGATTAGGAGTTTTCGGGACATGATAGTGTTCCAGCTGTGTAGCGAAATCTAGACGAATAGGTCGAAGGTTTAAGAGTCGCTCACGCGACTGCGGATAAGCTTGCGCTAATATCGTCGGCCGTTACCTCAGTAGAAACCACCCCTGAGCCGATACCCTCAATCAAAATAAAGTTAAGCTTGCCATTAATAAATTTTTTGTCGTGAGCCACGATGCCTAACACTTTTTCGGCCGTTACCTCACCCAAAGGGGGTAATTCGAAGCGGTTTAGCACGCGCTGCGCTCGCTCAAACTCTGCATCACTGAGTAAACCTTTGCGATGCGAGATAAAGTTGGCACACTTCATCCCGTACAAAACTGCTTCACCGTGATAAATCCCATCGTATGACTGAATAGTTTCAAAGGCATGGCCAATAGTGTGTCCGTAGTTGAGTAAACGTCGTTCGCCATTCTCAAACTGATCATTCGACACGATCTGCGCTTTGATGCTGCAGCTTTTGAAGATAATCTCGTTCAGAAGCGTGCTGTCGCTCATGCTAACCAACTCGTCGTAGCGCGTCTCAAACTGCTCAAAAATGCTAGCGTCGCGAATAAAGCCGTACTTGATTGCCTCAGCGAGTGAAGAAATAACATTCCGTTTAGGCAATGTTTGCAAAAACTCGGGATCAACCAAAACAGCCTTAGGTTGATAGATCGCTCCAACCAAGTTTTTACCAGCACTCAAATTCACGGCTGTTTTTCCGCCGATCGCAGAATCGATCATTGCAAGCAAGGTTGTTGGCAGTTGAATGAACGGTATACCGCGCATATAGGTAGCCGCGACAAAGCCGCCTAAGTCACCGACCACACCGCCTCCCATGGCAAGTAAGACTGACGACCTATCGCAGCCAGCCTCGACCATTTGGCTCCACACGCTTTCAGCGACTGAAATGTTTTTCGCGGACTCATCACCCGCAACCACGATCACCTTTACTCGAAAACCAGCTTCTACGAGCGCATCAACCACTAAACTGTAGTGATCCAAGATGGCTTGCTGTGACAAAACCACCCATTGTTGACCTTGGTTATAGGGTTTTAAGTGCTGTGCCAAGGACTGCCGCAGACCATGTGCGACCGTAATGTCATAGGAGTTCTCTCCTAAAGATAAGCTAACAGATTGCATTGCTGATGTGTAAAGCCAGTGTGAGAAGACGTTATTTTAGGGTGCTGTGTCTCAGCCTATGCAAACCCAGTGAGCCATCGATTAATCATCAATGATCCGCGACCTGGCAAGGTGTAATCGTGTTTGCACGAGCGAGCTCGAATTATGCCGCAATCCTATGTGACAAAACAGCCTGACAGGCAAATCAAAGCTGTAAATACCCCGCTTAACGTGGGCGAGACAAGGACTGGATTGGGCTGCTGGCCTTAATGCCCTAGAATTTTCTCGATTTCTTTGACAAGGCAGTTCATGTCGACGTGCTGCACGATATTACCGCCCATCCAAATTTCTACTGAATAAACAGCCTGCGCTATTAACATTTCAACGCCGTTTGCTGTCGCGGCCCCCAATTTTTGCGCATCCTTGAGCAGTTGAGTTTCGGACGGGTTATAAACTAGATCAAACACTAAGGTATCGCTACTGATAAGCGACGCTAGATCATTTACAGGGCTTTTGTCGACTGCAGGCGACATGCCGATTGGCGTGGTATTGATTAAACAATTCAGCGCGCTATTGCCTGTGTGCGACGCGGCGAGCTGTTCCTCATCACAGATCTGCACCTCGACTTCGCTATTGAGCTCAGCGATAACGGCTCTCAATTGCTCCGCACGCTCAGCAGAGCGGTTTACGATGGAGATTGATTTTGCTCCGCCCTCACTTAATACAGCTCCCACTGCAAGTGCCGACCCCCCAGAGCCAAACACGGCAAAGCGTTGACCCTCAATCTCGCCTCCACTGGCCCGTAATGAGTGGGCGAAACCCAACATATCAGTGTTGTAGCCGATAAGCTTATTAGATTGTCGATGAATACAGTTCACCGCGTTGATCAACCGCGCTTTGGCATCGACCTCGTCCAGCAAGTCGATCACCGACTGTTTATGGGGAATGGTTACGTTGACGCCATCAAAGCCACCCACTCGAAAGCCCGAGAAAAACCCAGGCAGGGTGTCAGAATCAAGTTCGATAGCACGATAAGAGGCATCGTCAATCTCAAGCTGACGATAAATCGCTTTATGCAGGACAGGGCTTAAACTGTGGCCAAGCGGATTTCCGAGTAAAGCAAATCTTTTCAAATCTTATTCCGAATAAATGTTCGAATCAGAGTACATCAAAGAACAACACAAAAGCTGGCCAGCCAGCTAGAGTGAAGATAGAAATCACTTTTTAGTTACACCAACAAAAAAACGTCGGATATCCGGTTGCGTTGCTCAGCTCTATACACTTCGAGAATCAAAGCAATAACTTCAACCCACTGACATCGTGACGTTACGGTTACATCTCCTTAAAAGTAATTTATACAACAATCGTACAGTTCGTATCTAACTCTGCATGTTCCTGAATCTTGGACAGCTAAGTCTCAAAACACACATCAAACCCAAGACCGAACCAAACAACACGACTGCGCGAACAGCCTTAAAGCCTATCGCACACATACAGTCTAACACGATCACACAAACCGTATAGCATCTCTAACGAATCAGACGACCTAGGCCGCTTTACGAGAGCGTCGTTGCGCCACTGCTTGAGCCAGCTTACGGCATAATTCTTCAGTCTCTTGCCAACCAATACAACCGTCCGTGATGCTTTGACCGTAGGTCAGTGGCTGACCTTCAACAACCTTTTGGCTCCCCTCAATCAGATGAGATTCAATCATAACTCCAAACACACGCTGCTCACCCGCACTTACTTGTTCGCAAATACTGTCGCACACTTCGCGCTGCCTCGATGGCGTCTTGTAGCTGTTAGCATGACTAAAATCGACCATGATATTTGGACGCAGCCCAGCGTTAAGCAATAGGCTGGCAGACTCCTCAATATCAGCTGGAGAGTAATTGGGGGCTGCGCTGCCTCCTCTTAAAATGATGTGGCAGTACTCATTACCTTTACTCGCAACAATTGCAGTGCGTCCCTCTTTAGTCACCGAAAGAAAATGATGAGGATTGCTCGCGGCACCAATTGCGTCAACCGCAATCTTTAAATTGCCATTAGTTCCATTTTTAAATCCGACTGGGCAAGACAAGCCAGACGCCAGCTCTCTATGACACTGGCTCTCAGTGGTGCGAGCACCAATTGCCCCCCACGACACGATCTCACCGGTGTACTGAGGAGTAATCAAGTCAAGATACTCGCAGCCCGCTGGCACACCAAGGTCGTTGATCGACAACAATAATTGTCTAGCAATGCCCAAACCACGATTTACTTGATAACTGTCGTTCAAGTCAGGATCGTTG
>CAZOIG010000147.1:0-8529 GCA_964579235.1 uncultured Gammaproteobacteria bacterium | reverse complement strand
GTGGTTAAAACCCGTCGTCAGATACTTGAGGAAATGGGTGTTGAATTTCAACTAGGAGTAGAGGTCGGCAAGGATATAGAGTTTCAAAGCGTATTGGATGATTACGATGCGGTGTTTCTCGGTATGGGAACCTATACTTATATGAAAGGCGGTTTTGCGGGTGAAGAATTTGAGGGTGTTCATGAGGCGCTGCCATTTTTAGTTTCGAATATCAACCGCTTAATGGGTTTTGAGAAAGACGCTACTGAGTTTGTTGATATGCGCGGTCAGAAAGTCGTGGTGTTGGGGGGTGGCGATACGGCGATGGATTGCGTCAGAACATCAGTTCGCCAAGGTGCTGAAAACGTTATTTGTGCGTATCGTCGCGATAAAGAAAATATGCCAGGTTCAATGCGCGAGGTGGCTAATGCCGAAGAAGAGGGGGTTGAGTTTTTATGGAACAAACAACCGTTAGAAATCGTTGGTGATGGCACGCAAGTGTCTGGAGTGAAGTTAGTATCCACCCGTCTCGGAGAGCCTGATGAACGGGGTCGTAGAAGACCTGAAGTTGTGCCCGGTTCTGAAGAAATCATTGCGGCAGACCGCGTGATCGTGGCGTTTGGTTTTAGACCCAGCCCTGCAGCGTGGTTTAGTGATTACGATATTCAAATCAACGATTGGGGTGGAGTGCAAACCAGTACCGATCTCGCGCTGAAGTTTCAAACCACTAATCCAATGGTATTTGCTGGTGGCGATATGGTTAGGGGCTCTGACTTGGTTGTGACGGCGGTTTTCGAAGGCCGCGAAGCGGCAACCGGCATTTTGAACTATCTAAACGTTTCATAACTCCTTTTATTGTCGTCGTAGATAGCCCCGTAACGCGGTTTGTGGCAGACTCGCAAGCCATTTCAGCGGGCGGTCTATACGGGGCCGCTAGTAACAGAATAATTGGCTATTTTTTAGCACTGCAATAGGTAACGAAGCCTGTGACTCAAAATAAAAGTGATTTGTACTTAAGGGCTCTGCGCGGTGAGCGAGTCGAACGAACTCCAATATGGGTAATGCGTCAAGCTGGCCGATATCTACCCGATTACCGAGCCACTAGGGCCCGTGCCGGCGATTTCTTAACACTGTGTAAAACGCCAGAAATGGCGTGTGAAGTAACGCTTCAGCCCATAGATCATTTTGGTTTGGATGCGGCTATTCTGTTTTCTGACATCTTAACGATTCCCGACGCCATGGGCTTGGAGCTCGTGCTTGAAGAAGGCGTGGGTCCGGTTTTTCAAAAACCAGTCGGTACCACAGCGCAAATCGATGCCTTATCGGTGCCCGATATGCAGCAAGACTTGGGTTACGTTATGGATGCAGTATCGCTGATCCGTAAGGAGCTGGATGGTCGCGTGCCCTTAATCGGTTTTACTGGCAGCCCATGGACGCTTGCAAGTTATATGGTGGAAGGTAAAGGCAGTAAGGAGTTCGCCAAAGTAAAGGGGCTAATGTTTGGCGACCCAGCCTATATGCATAAATTATTGTCAGTCGTTACCGACTCCGTAATCGAATACCTAAAGGCGCAAGTTCAAGCAGGTGTGCAATCGCTAATGGTTTTTGATACCTGGGGTGGCATGCTTTCTACACCTGCTTATAAAGCGTTTTCGCTCGCCTATATGCAAAAAATAGTGTCGGCGATTAAGGCCGACCCTAACTGTGTTGATGTGCCTATCGTATTGTTCACCAAGGGCGGCGGACAGTGGTTAGAAATGATTGCCGACACTGGTTGCGACGGCATTGGATTGGATTGGACTGTTGATATCGAGCAGGCTAAACAACGAGTTGGCGAGCGTGTAGTTCTGCAAGGCAATATGGATCCAGTTGTTATGAGTACCAGCGGTGAAGCGGTTAGCGCGCAAGCGAAAGAGGTACTAGACTCTTATGGCGCGCACGGTGCGCAAGATCGTGGGCATATATTCAATCTGGGCCATGGCATTCAGCCGAATGCGAAGCCAGCTAATATGCAAACGCTGGTCGACACAGTACGCGAACACAGTGTCCAGTATCATCCCTAAATCTTATTGTTTAAATTTGTAGTTCTGTTCTTCAGAACGCAAATCGGTTGCAGAGACTGCGTTTTTAGAGTTAGGGTAAGAGTTGATGATCAATTTTAGCCAAATAGAAGCGGACATTTTCATAGGTTCGGCGCCACTCAATAGTGTTGACGTGGCGCGTTTGAAGCAGCTGAAAGTAACGGCCGTGTTATCGCTTCAAAGCGATGATGATCTCAAAGCACATCGGATCGATTGGAAGAAAATCCAAACGGCTTATAAATACAACGAAATTCTAGTTCTGCGCTACCCGATCGTTGATTTCGATGAGCGTGACTTGGGCGAAAAGTTGCCCAGCGCAGTAAAAGGTTTGCACACCTTGCTCACCGAGGGTCACAGAACCTACGTGCATTGCAATGCGGGGGTATGTCGCGCGCCAGCGACCGTGCTGGGTTATTTGTGCCATTATCGAGGCATGACGGTTGAGCAAGGCCTTGAGTACATTCGCCGTGCAAGACCTCAAATTAACCCGTATAAATCGGCAGTCGAAATCACCCTAAAAGAGCTCAGCGAAGAAGGGTAGTACCAAAGAAGAGGTGTACCGAAGCTTTCTTTGGAGGTGTTGTTAGAGAAAGTGTTTAAGGCGGTGACAGCCTAAGGTGCAGTCCTCACTAAACCTTTTTCAACTAGAAAGTTAAGCATCAAGTCTCGCACCATCGGTTGTGCCTTCGCAGTAGGGTGCAAGCCATCTGACTGAATCAGACCTTCGATTAGAAAAAATTCTTCTCTGTAAAAGTCGATAAACGGTAATGAGTAGCTTTCGGCAAGCTCTGTGTACACCGCTCTGAACGCATCAATGTAGCGGGGTCCGTAGCTTGGTGGTACTGAAATACCGACTAATACTAATTCACTACCACTGGCTTGAATGCGCTCAATCATCTGGCTCAGGTTGCGTTTCATTAAGTCAATCGAGCCGCCCGTTAGACCGTCGTTGGCACCCAATTCAAGGATTACCAAGTCGGGCTGAATTGTCTCAAGAGTGACGTCTATGCGCGCGAGTCCGCCGGTACTGGTCTCACCAGAAATACTGGCATTGCTAAGCGTGTAATCCGCCCCTAGGCTTTCTTGTAGAAGCGCTACCCAGCCGTCTTGTTCGTCGATGCCATAAGCTGCGCTTAAGCTGTCGCCGTAGATCAAGATGTGTTTGGCGTGCGCCATTGGCGCGCAGATTATGACTAGCAACACCGCCACAGTACGCAACAAGCCGACCGAATTCGATATCAAATTATTGCTATAGGATCTCATCGCTAAATTTTGATTTTGCTTAAAGCTTGAGTTTACCGAACCCAGTGCATCGGATGAGTGTAAGCGGTTCAGGACTTACGCGGTGGTTTGTAAGCCGAGCGAGCCAGCGACTGGCTCGCATTCTTGCCTTAAGCGGCGGCTAAAGCGACCAGAACTTGGCGTTTTCGATCACCGGTAAACGGACGGCGTCCATGCATTGTCAGTTTGTTGTCGATCAATGCAACATCGCCATCTTGCCAAGGCACATCGAAAGTGAACTTCTCGCTCAGCTCTACCACTAGCTCTAGCGCCGAAACGGGAATGTCTGAACCGTCCCCAAACGTGATCGCGCTTGATGGGTTTTCCTTAACACCTTTCCAGCCTAAGTACGCGGCAAGCAATTGGTTATAGAACACTTCGGTTCCGTCGTCTAAGGTTCTTACTGCGGGCAGTACAGGCGTAATGGCTTTTAGGCTGCCGTCGTCTGACCATTCCCATGAATAACCGAGTTGTTGTAATTTTTGCTCGGCTTCGCTTTTTGATTCAACGCTTAGGGTGCTTTTCCAGCTGCGGCCTTGGCCACTGTCGTGGTCATTTTCTGCCGGCATGTGCGTGGTGTATTTTAAACCTTTCTCTTTGAATGCTTGGGCCACTTGAGGGTCCGCGTCACGCAAGGCGTTAAACAACTGATCGGATCGACAAATAGGTGAAGCGCCACCCGCTTCGGCCGCACTTTTGCAGAAGAAAAACAGTTTATCGGGCGATACCGGCGTTTGCGCCATTTCATGGTGTAGAAAGATTTCGACATCCTTAGGCGCCTCATTTGCAGTAAATACTCGTTCGGTGAAGTTAATTCTCACTGCGTTGGAAAGCGACTCTTGATAGGTAAAACTCGGGTAGCCGAAAACGGCTGAAAACGCATCGAATGTTTCAGCGTCGCTAATCGGAAATCCTCTGAACAAAATGGTTCCAGACTTGCTGAGCTCGGTTTCAAGTGTGTCTAGGTTGTTCTCAATCCATGCACACGCTTGATCTAGGTTGTGGATCGACTCAGGCGCTTGTACTACGAGCGGGAATGGTCCGTTTGCATATTGGTGTTGTTGGTCAACGGCTATGGTTGGTAAAGAAGTCGTCATGGTGTTTACCTAGCTTATAGAAGTTTAGAGTTAGAGCGGCTCAATAGTTCAACTTAGTCATAAATTGGAAAAAACGTATTAAAAGCTGCTTCACAAAATACGCCTGGGTCGTTGAAGCGACGATTTGCATTGAGAGCTGATATAGCCTGCATTTCAGCCTCACTCAATTCGAAATCAAATACGGCTTGGTTTTCCAGCATACGCTCTGGCTTGCTTGTTTTGGGAATGATTGAAGTGCCGCGTTGCACGCCCCATCGCAGAACAATTTGAGCAGGGGTCTTGCCTAAGCGAGCGGCTGCTTCGAGCACAGCGCCTTGCTCGAGTACTGATTCATTTGCATTGGCCATGTCTAACTCTAAGTACGATAAAGCACCTAAAGGTGAGAAAGCAGTCACTTCAATATTGTTTTCCTGGCACAAACGAATCAATTTTTCTTGCGTGAGGTAGGGGTGCGATTCAATTTGCAAGACTGCAGGCTTGATCTTTGCGTAACACAGCAAGTCCTGCATTAAGCCAGAGTTATAATTGCAAACGCCTATGTGCTTAGTTTTTTTCGTCGCTATCAAAGCCTCCATTGCACGCCAAGTATCCATCAAGGCAATCGGTGCGCGTTGCATTCCTAACTCGGGTTGCGCGGGGTCAAACAGCCATTCGGCGGGATAGCGCGTTTCAAACGGCACGTACTTTAGGGCGATCGGGAAGTGAATTAAATACAAATCCAGATATTCAAGATTTAGATCACTCAGGGTTTTGTCTAGCGCCGCTTCGACATGTTCTGGGGCATGGTAGGTGTTCCAGAGTTTAGACGTCACCCAGAGGTCTTCGCGAGTACAAAGGCCGTCGGCAATAGCTCGCTGAATGCCTTCGCCGACTTCCTTTTCATTGCCATAATCGCTGGCGCTGTCTAAATGTCGATACCCCGCCTTGATGGCGGCGTAAACTGCATCTGCGCACTCTTCATTTGGAATCTTCCAAAGGCCGAATCCAACGTGTGGCATATTTAAGCTATTGTGCGTGTTTGTCATAATTCAGTAATTCGCTGTATATTTGTACCTAATGTTAATATTATATCTTATATAAGACTTGCGAGCATACTGCGAGCGAACAATAATCTCTACTTTCATTTCGTTATCAAATCATTAGGCGTTCGCTTACGCGTTTGCGCTTGAAACCTAGGACACAAAGCACATTATGCCAACCAGTTTTCAACCGCTGTACAAGCAAGTCTATGACACCCTGACGCAAAGGCTTAAAGAGGGTCATTGGAAAGCCGCCGACCTACTGCCCAGCGAGTTTGCGCTTGCTGATGAATTGCACGTTAGCCAAGGCACGGTGCGTAAAGCCTTGAATCAAATGGTGTCAGAAAATCTTTTAGAACGAAGACAGGGTAAAGGTACGTTTGTTGCTGAGCACACTCAAGAAAGTTCGATGTTTCGCTTCTTTCGGTGGCGCGAGCCTGGCGGCTCCAGTCTGATACCAGAAACCAAGGTTGTCTCGCGCGCTCGAAGAGAAGCAAGTGATGAGGAACGTAATAAGCTCGCTTTACCGGCGGGTAGCGAAGCTCACGAAGTGACGCGATTGCGCTACTTGAATGACAAGCCGGCGCTTCTAGAGTTTGTCATCCAACCGTTGAGCATCTTTCCAGGCATTGATCAGCTGGAAGCCTTGCCGAACTCGCTGTACACGCTCTATCAAGATCGCTTTGATATTTCTATTATTCGAGCTCACGATGAACTGCGCGCAGGCTTACTGCCCGCTGCTCTTGCACCCCATTTAGACTTACCAGCGAATCACCCAGTTTTAATCGCCGATCGCTTGAGCATCAACATTGATGATCGTGCGGTGGAGTGGAGTACTGCTTATTGCAGTACCGAACATTTTTCTTACAGCGTTGATCTAAATTAGCCCATTTCTGCGTTTTAACCGTTTTTCTTTTCTGAAGCCTGTTGTCCCTAACTATGTCGACCAACCCACTCCATAGCCAGTACCTAATCACACCTGACTGGAACTCAATCGCGCCGCTCGGAACCAGCGAAGAACCCATCTTACAAGCGGATAATTCGGTTCGTCTGAATACTGATCAGGGTACTTTAGAGATTCGCTTTGTAGAGCTGGAAGGCTCGATTGCGGTACGTTTGTCTTCGGTGCCGCATCAACGGCACGACTACGATTTGCTGACCGCTGAGTTGCTGCCGATCAAACCACACATTGACTTGAGCCACCAAGGGTTCGAATTAAGTGTTGAGCAAACGACTCTTCGCATCGGGTTTAACCCGTTTACCATTGATTTGTTTTTGAACGGTGCGGCGCATGCCTTGAAATCCCCAACAGATAGCCATTTTGAAAGAGAGCATCGGCTTCCTCCGCTGGCTAAAACCGATGATGGCTGGGTGTTCAGTGTCAATTTGCACTCCAACCAACGTGTTTACGGCTTGGGTGAAAAGTGGGGTAAGCTCGATAAACGAGGTCAACTGATTCGCTCATACAACCACGATGCCCTGGGCGTGAACGCCGAGGTCTCATATAAAAATACGCCCTTTTGCTGGTCGCCTGATGGGTGGGGAATCTTTGCCCATACTCCAGCCTCGGTGACTCACGCCGTCGGTTATGCGCCATGGTCTCAGCGTAGTTATGTGATGTTAGTCGAGAGTGATTGCCTCGATGTATTTTTACTTCTAAGCCCACCTAGCGACGATCAGCATAATGCAGGTGCGGAGCTTTTGAAGCAGTACACTTATCTAACTGGTCGCGCTCCGCTGCCGCCGCTGTGGACCACAGGCGTGATTCTGTCGAAAGCGTATTACCAGGACAAGGACGAAATACTCTCGGTGGCACATCAAGTTCGCGAGCGCAAAATGCCCTGCGATGTGATCACCTTTGACGGTCGCGCATGGCAGGACACGCAAACGCGATTTGCATTCGAGTGGGACCCAGCGCGATACCCAGATCCAAAACCCGTTATTGATGAGCTGAAATCACTCGGTTTCAAAATCTGCGTTTGGGAGTACCCGCTAATTTCAGTAAAGCACCCTTGGTTTGAGGAATTCGCCGCGAAGGGCTGGTTGCTTACTGATCAGCGCAGCGGTCAAGCCTATGAATACTATTGGGATCGCCAAGCGTTTGGCGACGTGCTCACGCCGCTGCCCAGCTCCGGCATAGTCGATTTTACTCATCCCGATGCTTACGCGTTTTGGCGCGATGCGCACAAACCCTTGTTTGATCTAGGGGTAGACATGATTAAGGCCGATTTCGGCGAGCAACTAGAAGACGAAAATATGCTGGCGCACAATGGCGCAAACGGCCGCGACTTGCACAATGTGTACGCACATCTTTACAACCGTTGTGTATATGAAGCGGCTGAGATGTATGCGCCTTCTGGGCCGTTCTTGTTTTCTCGGGCGGCGTGGACGGGATCGCAACGCTTCAATAGTCAGTGGGGTGGTGACCCTCAGTCCGACTGGGAAGGCATGATATCTAATATTCGTGGCGGGCTTTCTTGGGGCTTAAGCGGAGCGCCATTTTATGCCACTGATGTGGGTGGATTTTATAAAGATAAGCGCGACGACAAGCTGTACATTCGTTGGGCGCAAGCGGCTATTTTTTCAGCCCATTTTCGATTGCACGGCATCGGTGCGCGCGAACCTTGGTCGTACTCTGAAGAGGCCGAAGCGGCTGTCAATAAGGCGCTTGCCCTTCGTTATACCTTGCAAGCTTATCTCTATAAAGCCATGCAAGCTGCGCACGCAACGGGCTTGCCGGTGCAACGCAGCATGGCATTGAGTCTGCCCGACGAGCCGCAAGCTTGGGCGTTTGAAAATCAATTTATGTTCGGCGACGATCTGTTGGTTGCACCGTGTTTTGACCCGCAAGGCTCGGTAGAGTTCTATTTGCCAGCAGGCCATTGGTATCCGTTTGAACCCAATGTGGATCATAGTCATGACGTATTGATTGGCGGCAAAGTTATTCGCAAACAATTGGCTTTGGACGAGATCGCCGTTTTTGCACGTTCGGGTACTCGAATCGAGTTAAGCCCGTCACGAGAATTTACAGGCGATGCAAAGGAACCCGAAATCGAATCAGTTTGGATCGCC
>CAZOIG010000146.1:0-2332 GCA_964579235.1 uncultured Gammaproteobacteria bacterium | reverse complement strand
GAGATGGTAGTTTTGCTCAGAAAACACACGCTCTCGAAAACTCGGCACTGTGGACTCACCGTCGGTCAACTCAGCCAACACCCACATTAAACGTGTATTCTTAAAATTAGAGGCCACATAAATATCAACCATGATTTGAACCGTGTCTTGAATCGGGATACGTTGACGCATAAAAGCAGAAACCATGCCGCATATGTCGTATTCAAACTTCAAATCGTAAAAGCTAAAAAACATAAACTTCTTGAACAGCAGGCGATCAGAGACGCTTGTAATGGCCTGGCGCAGGTAAATGTAGACAAAAACCGAAACAACCGACATTGCGGCTATGAGGACTCCATAGGCCAAAAAGAAGTTTCCGATGCGGAACAACATCATGTCGGAACTACTCTTGCCAACCTGTGTCAGAACGCTGTTATAGGTATCTTGATGCACCGCAGATAGGTAGACCATAAATCCGAATAGATACAGCGATGCAATAACGTAAACGATATTCGCGAATACTACTGTCCGCCAAAATGAAACATCTTCGCCCGTGCTCTGACGCAAGTAGCTCACAGCCTGCAGCAGCCCTTCGCGACCATTAATTGCCTCACTGGTTGAAAGCAGCTTTGCCTCCATTGTTGAGAAATGTCCCTGGCTGTCCCAATATTCTGCAATCGGTTTACCGTCTCGAAACGCATCGAGAGCCAAACCAGCTACATCTCCAACGATAGGTGTGTAGGGGTGTTTATGCATTGACTCTAGAATTTGCCCCATTGGCGTTCCACTCTCCAACTGAGTGTTGAATACCATTAAAAAAGTCTGCCGCTCTCCATAGTCGAATAGCACATTACGATTCTGCCAACTTGCGAAAGCCCTAATCATTGAGAGCTCCGGCCCGTAGTGCGGCGTCTGCATGGGCCTTCTTAAACGGATCTATTTTGTCCTCAACCAAAGTAGGATCAAACAACCCCTGCATTACCTTGTTAGCCGCATGGCTATGCTTGGTATATATTCCCCGCTCCTCCATATAGGATCCAATCATGTAGTGCTCTTTCCGAGCAACCAAACGTCTTACCTCTTGGTCCATCTCAAGCACTTCAGCGATTAAGGTAATGCCCTTTACGCCTGTGTTGCTACAAGTTTTACAGCCCGTGTAGTTCCTAAAAAACACTCTATGCCCGCTAAAAATTTTTGCATAGTGATAGGTCTTAAGTTTGTTTTCTTTCTCAGAAAGGTTGGGCTTCTCCATATACGGTCGCTTGCATCTTTCGCATAGAATTGGCACTAAATTTTGTGAAACAACTCCGTTTAAGAACCCATCGACCGAGAGATCATCGCGCTCCATTCCCAGTTTGATCGCTCTTGGAAAAGCAGCTGCGATGCTGTTAGTGTGCATGGTAGTCATTACAGACGTCCCAGCGTACGCCAAGCTCGTAGCAGCGTTGGCTGTTTGTTGAGATCGGATTTCACCGACGATCAGATAGTCAGGGTCTTGACGAACCATATCTTTCATCACGCGATCCATTTCACTGTCGTTGTCATTCGCGACTTCAAAATGAGATACGTTTGGTAACACTACTTCAATAGGGTCCGCCACTTCGCAGACAGCGTACTCGCGCGGGATATGCGCCATTATGGTGGTTAAGGTTGTTGATTTGCCTGAGTTGGTCGGTCCAGTTATGAGCAATAACCCTTGGTGTTTATCCGTAATTCTACGTAGATGTTTAAGCTGGTTCGGTGTGTAACCGGCCAACTCTAATGGCAGAAGTTCTTTAGTATTTCGAATTCGTGATACAACGGTTACACCGCGTTTCTCAGGGCTTGAGTTAGCTCTGACCATGTACTCGGTACCAACTTCCGTATTGTATTTAAACGAAGTATCGATCGATTTTTGCATCGAAAAGTCTTTACCACCCTTGGTGGTATTGAACATGGCGGTAATAATGCGCTTAGCTGTACTCGCCTCGACAATCTCATGTGGTCGCAGCAATTGATTTACGCGAAATAGAATTATTGCTTCTGATTCCCTGTATCGAATGTGTATGTCACTCGCCTTCAGACGTATCGCTTCTAAGAAAAGTTGGTTGATCTTTTCATTATCGAGCATAGCAATGCTAGACGCGCTTACCTTGGTCAGACCTTCTACATACGACTGATAAATCGTTTCTGACACATAGTACAAATGTACAGTCTGACCTTCCGATATACGTTTACACAATGCGACTATATGATTCAGTGCTTGCGCGGGTGATGATTGCAAACGCGGCTTTACTACAAAAACCTCATTCTGCTTTGTAACTAGGCAATGCAATGATGGGTTCTTCTCTAGAATCAACTTAATTGCCGCGTC
>CAZOIG010000145.1:0-4765 GCA_964579235.1 uncultured Gammaproteobacteria bacterium | reverse complement strand
AAGCTGTTTCAACGATAAGAATCAAGGGCGGCGGAACCTTAACCGCCTGTGATATCGATATTCCTGCTGATATCTCATCCGCTGCATTCTTCATGGTGGCCGCATCAATCGTGCCAGGCTCCAAACTGCTGTTACAGAATGTGGGTGTAAACCCAACACGCACGGGCATTATCGATGTGCTAAAAGCGATGGGCGCCGATATTCAGCTTAAAAATGAACGCACCATTGGTGATGGTGCCAATGCTGAGCCAGTTGCTGATATTGAGGTCAAATACGTGGGGCTTAAAGGTGCAGAGATTGATCCAGCCTTAGTTCCTCTAGCGATCGATGAGTTCCCGATTATTTGTATCGCCGCAGCCTGCGCCGAGGGTGAAACGGTGATTACCGGCGCCGAAGAATTGCGGCACAAGGAAAGCGATCGTATATCCGCCATGGTGAGCGGCCTTACTGCGATTGGCGTGGACGTGACAGAATATCGAGACGGAATGACCATTCGAGCTAGTGAAATCAGTGGCGGCGAAGTGAATAGTTACCATGATCACCGCATAGCAATGAGCTTCGCCGTGGCGTCTGCGGTGGCAAAAAACCAAATCACGGTAAATGATGTTGCCAACGTCGCTACGTCTTTCCCTAATTTCGCTGAGTTGGCAAATAAGGCGGGCCTAAATATTGTATTAACGAGCGATTAGGGTGCCGATGTCTAGCAATAATGATGTAAACCCAGTTCCAGTGCTCGCTCTCGATGGCCCTAGCGGTTCAGGTAAGGGCACCATTGGGCAATTGTGTGCGCATGAATTTGGTTGGCATTATCTCGACAGCGGCGCAATTTATCGGGCACTGGCGTGGAGCGCTTTGCACAAGGGTGTCGATACAGCCGACGTAGAGGGTTTGGTCAGCCTTGCAGATGGCATGCAACTGGATTTTGAAATTCGCTTGGGCGATGTTGCGCAAGTGATTGTAAACGGCGTTAACGCGACGGATTCCCTGCGCACGGAAGAAACGGGCGAAGCGGCCTCTAAAATCGCACCGATTCAAGAGGTTCGTTCAGCCTTATTGAAGCTGCAACAGCGCGCTCGAGAGGCACCAGGTTTGGTGGCCGATGGTCGGGATATGGGCACAGTGGTGTTCCCCGATGCGCAGTATAAGGTTTACCTCACAGCGAGCGTGGAAATAAGGGCACAAAGACGTTTTGATCAGTTGAATTCAAAGGGTTTCGATGTTAATCTCGCGCGCCTTAAAGAGTCGATCCATGCGCGCGACGTCCGAGATTCGAGTCGAGAAGCGTCACCGCTGAAACCAGCTGATGATGCATTTCAAATCGATACTTCAGATTTAAGCATTGACGAAGTAGTTGCGCGGATAAAGGATCATATAAAGTAACGCTTACCCCATCGGACTGGGTGTTGGTTTAAACCGGTTCAGTTTTTCTCTAAAACTGGATTTTAATAGGTGAAATATGAGCGAATCATTCGCTGAAATGTTTGAAGAGAGCCTCAAGGATACAGTCATGACTGTAGGCGAGGTGATCAAAGCAGAAGTTGTTTCTGTAGATGGTGACTATGTTCTAGTTACTGCCGGCCTTAAATCTGAGGCTGAAATTCCACTATCGCAATTCGCCAAAGTAGAAGGCGAGTACAACGTTCAAGCCGGTGACTTGGTAGAAGTTGCTATTGAAAGCGTTGAAGACGGTTACGGTCGCACTAAACTTTCGCATGACAAAGCACGTCGCGTACGTGTTTGGGCTGAGTTGGAAAAAGCGCACGAGAACGGCGATATCGTGGTTGGTCAAATTACTGGCAAAGTCAAAGGTGGTTTCACAGTATCTCTGCAAAACGTTCGCGCGTTCTTGCCGGGTTCACTTGTTGATGTACGCCCTGTTAAAGACTCTGCCTACTTGGAAAATCGTGACCTTGAACTCAAAGTAATCAAAATCGATAAAGTGCGTAACAACGTTGTTGTTTCACGCCGCGCGGTTGTTGAAAACGAGTTGGGCGCAGAGCGCGAAGAACTTCTTAAGACTATTGAAGAAGGTCAAATCGTTAAAGGTATTGTTAAAAACCTTACCGATTACGGTGCTTTCATCAATTTGGGTGGTATCGACGGATTACTGCACATCACTGATATGGCGTGGAAACGCGTTAAGCACCCATCAGAAGTACTTGAAGTCGGTCAAGACATCGAAGCCCGCGTATTGAAATTCGATCGCGAAAAAGCTCGTGTGTCTCTAGGCATCAAGCAAATGGGTTCAGACCCATGGCAAGATCTGTCACGTCGCTTCACTGAAGGCACTAAGCATTTCGGTAAAGTAACCAATATCACTGATTACGGTGCTTTCGTAGAGCTTGAAGACGGTGTTGAAGGTCTGGTTCACGTTTCCGAAATGGATTGGACGAATAAAAACGTTCACCCAAGCAAGATCTGTCAAGTAAACGACGAAGTTGAAGTTGTTGTTCTTGAAATCGATGCAGAACGCCGCCGTATTTCTTTAGGTATGAAACAGTGCCGCAGCAATCCTTGGGAAAGCTTTGCAGCAACTCATAACAAAGGCGACAAAGTGGTTGGCCGGATTAAGTCAATCACCGACTTTGGTGTATTCATAGGCTTGGATGGCAACATCGACGGATTGATCCACTTGAGCGATTTGTCATGGCATGAAGATGGTGAAGAAGTTATTCGCAACTACTCAAAAGGCGATGAGCTTGAAGCTGTTGTTCTTGCTGTTGACCCAGAGCGTGAGCGTATTTCACTTGGTGTTAAGCAAGCTGCTGGCGACCCATTCACTGATTTCGTTGCTGCAAATGGCAAAGGTGCAGTGGTCAAAGGTGTAGTTCGCGAAGCGGATGCTCGCGGTGTAGCGATTGATCTAGTTGATGGCGTCGACGGATATTTGCGCGCCGCTGAAATTTCACGTGATCATGTTGCTGACGCAAGTGCACTGTTCAGCGTTGGTGATGAAGTTGAATCGAAGATCACAGCGATCGATCGTAAGACTCGTCGTATCTCATTGTCGATCAAAGCTCTTGAAGCGCAACACGAAAGTGAAGCGATTGAAGAGTACGGTCGTAACAGTGAAGACTCCGGTTCGAGCTTGCTTGCTGAGAAGCTAAAAGAGCAGTTGAACAAATAGTTCACACGCTTGATCAAAAAAGACCGCTTGGGCTATCCTAAGCGGTCTTTTTTTTTGCAGTTTTTGACATAAACCATTGTAAAACTTAAGGTTTTTTCTAAAAGCGTGCTTGCACGATATTCTGCGGAACACTATACTGCTGCACTGGTTGACGAGCCTCGTAGTTTCCTTTTGAGGTCATAGTCCACCAAGATTCATTGTGTTGATGTCGCCGACGAAGGCTGCTCCCATAACATCAACCCTCATTAATTAGACAACTCTTCCATACTTACTGATTTCCTGTAGCTTTCTTCGATGCACTCTCAAACGACAATCACTCGATCAGAGTTGATAGAAATGCTGGTTGAGCAGCAACCTCACTTAGCGCATCGAGACGTTGAGCTCGCCGTTAAAGCTGTATTAGAGCACCTTAACGAAGGGTTCACCGATGGTGAACGCATCGAGATACGAGGGTTTGGGAGTTTTTCTTTGCATTACAGAGAAGCGCGCGTTGGTCGAAACCCTAAGACTGGCGAAGCCGTCGAAGTAGAAGGCAAGTTTTCGCCGCACTTCAAGCCAGGCAAAGAGCTCAAAGAGCGGGTTGATTCTTAGCAGATCAATTTTTTCAAAGAGGCCGATCTGTCTGATTTTGTCGCAAAGTGGCCTCGAATATAAATGGCCCTAAATCTTGCTGGTTTGACCGTACGCCTGTCCTTAACCCACCTCGTGTGATTCAAAATCTACGACTTGAGTATTTGCCTAATAGCGCTATGGCTGTAGACTATTAGCTCTTAAGCAGAAGACCCTATAAATCGATATGAAAAGAGCCTTAGCCCTAACCCTGTTCGCAATTGTTTGTTTTTTTCTCATCACATTCGAGATTAAAAACCCCGACAGCATATTGGTTCAGTACTACTTCGGCATTGAATACACCTTGCCAATGTTTATTCTCATTGTTATTCCATTTTTGTTGGGATTGCTATTGGGTGTACTGTTCATGAGCCTGTCGCTTTTCAAGCACAAGCGAACTCTGGGTAAGACGAAAAAGGATTTGGTCAAAGCGGAGCAGGAAGTACAAAATCTGCGGGCAGCGCCAATAAAAGACGAGGTCTAAAGTTTGGCTTGGCTCGAAAGCTTTGATTGGACTGGGCCAGCGATAGTGCTGGCCTTTTTGTGTGGTGTGCAGCTTACGCATTTTGTGCACGCACGTCGCCGTGCCGCCAATAATCGAGCGATCAGCAAGGACTATTTCAAAGGACTCAACTACCTTCTCAATGAAGAGCCAGATAAGGCAATCGAAGTATTTATCAAGGCGATTGAAGTTGATAGCGAAACCGTCGAGCTGCACTTGGCGCTTGGCGGCTTGTTTCGTCGCAAAGGCCAAGTGGATAGGGCTACCCGAATTCACCAAAATCTAATTGCCCGACCAGACTTAAGTGATGAGCATCGCTTACAGGCAATCTACGAATTGGCTCAAGACTACGACCACGCAGGCCTATTAGATCGCGCCGAGAACCTTTATCGGGAATTGATGGAGTCGCCCAGCTATCGAAAGCGTGCGATTGAAGGATTAGAGAAAATTTTCAGGCACCAGAAAGAATGGCGCAATGCGATTGATGTGATTTTGCTTCATCGCCGCCAAGACAAGCCAGAACTAAA
>CAZOIG010000144.1:0-6110 GCA_964579235.1 uncultured Gammaproteobacteria bacterium | reverse complement strand
GTGCTCGTTGTTCATGTAGCACTGGTTGGCTTTGTGGTGATGGGGTTGGTGCTGGTTTATCTTGGGAAATTTTTTTCTTGGCGTTGGGTCAGAAACCCTTGGTTTAGACTCTTACATTGCGCAACGATTGTTGTTGTCGCGATTCAAGCGTGGTTGGGTTTGATCTGCCCCTTAACCATTTGGGAAATGCAGTTACGGCGGCTAGCGGGCCAAGCCGCGTACGAGGGCTCGTTTATTACACATTGGATGAGTTCGATACTTTATTACCACGCGCCGGCTTGGGTGTTTACAAGCGCGTACACCGTTTTCGGTGTTTTAGTGCTGGCGAGTTGGTTTATTGTGCGCCCGAGACGCTTTTCAAACAATGGCTCGCGATGACGCGTGTTATGCATTATCGCGAGCCAGTTTCTAGCTAAGCCATGAGTGAGTCGCTAAGCCATACGGTGAAGTGCGCACAACTTGTTACCCGATGGGTCTCTCAAATAAGCCAAATAGAGTTTGCCATCGGCCGACTCTCTTACGCCCGGAGGGTCTTCGCATTCTGTGCCGCCATTAGCAAGACCTGCCGCGAACCACGCGTCGGCAATTTCTGGGGTTTTCGCAGCAAACCCAAATGTGCTGCCGTTACCGTGCGTGGCTGGTTCGTTGTCCAATGGTTTGCTGATCGCGAATACGCCGCGTTTTGTGTAATAAAAGCAGCGCCCTTTGGCGTCGATAACGCCGGGTTTGTAACCCATTGTTTCGAAAATAGCATCGTAAAATTTCTTCGACGCAGCAATGTCGTTGGCGCCGAGCATGATGTGACTAAACATAGTTGTCTCTCTGGTTGGGTTGGATTCTTAAACGTCAGTATAGATTTGCCACAATGATAATTGTGTTGGGTTAATGACTGGTCGATGATACCGTTGACAGCCGTTTAAGTAAGAGCTCATTGGGCTGGTTCAGTCCAAAGCGATGCAGGATTGGCGGAATAACCATTTTCTTAATTCACACAATTCCAATGAAACCCACAACACTTCTCGGCACGGCTCAAATACCTAATCAGGGCGGTGAACTTCGTTTAACTGAGCACGACGGCAACTTTACGATATCTTTGAAAGGCGTCGCCGGGGAGCTGATGGCGAGTCGCACGCATTCATCAGAAATAGCTTTAGCAGAGCTGGGCTGCGCTCACCTGAAAAACACCGAGCAGTCGCGCGTGCTGGTGGGCGGCTTGGGTATTGGCTTTACGCTTGCAGCGGCACTCAGCAGCACCACACAAACGTCTGAGGTTGTGGTCGCTGAGTTGGTTCCAGAAATCGTCGAGTGGAATCACGGTGTGCTGGGTGAGTGTGCGGGTAGACCGCTTGAAGATCCGCGGGTGAAGGTCTTTGTCGGTGATGTGGCGGAGTTGTTTTCGCCAAGCCAATCGACGTTCGATGCGATTCTCTTGGATGTAGATAATGGCCCAGAGGCGTTTACTCACGAAAACAATACTCAGCTCTATTCACCCCAAAGCCTGAGTAGAATCAGAGCCAGCTTGCGCCCCAAGGGTGTGCTGGCAGTTTGGTCGTCTTGGCATGATCCGCGTTTTGCCAAGCGACTAAAACAAGCGCATTTTAATGTCAGCCACAAGACCGTACGGGCTCATAAGGGCAAGGGCAGTAAACATACGATTTACTTAGCTCAAAAATAGAGTACTCTGATACCAAGAAAGTCCACGCGGGAAAATTGTGTGGTGCTCGTGAAACCTGTAAGACTTCACGGGTTATTCTTTAAACTCGTGACGCTAAAGCTTGCAAACTAATAAGACAAGCTACGCGTCGGTTCCGTATTAAAACAAATCAAACACGAGAACATATTATGTTGACTAATAGACCCAAAGGAGCGGTGCAACCAGGTGTTAAGTGGGGGCCGTTCACAATGCGTATCCCATTGATTCATTTGCGTTTTTCACTGTCGGATATGCTTCAAGGATTTGCTGTAGCAGGCGCTACAGGACTCGCATTAGTACCTTACTTTATGGCTTTGCTAGGCCTTAATTTTGAAGAAGCTGTGGTCATGGCGCTGTTCCACAGTACGCTAATTTCTTTCTCTTGGATGTTTTTTGGCGACCCCTATGCGCCAGGATGGCTAACCCCCGCGATTCCATTCGTGGTGGCGTTTATCACCGCCCCCGCCTATATCGGCAACCACGCCGCGCAGTTTCAAGCGATGACGGCGCTCTCGCTTAACTTTGCGTTTATTTTGATTTTTCTGGGTATAACCGGGCTCGGCGCTAAACTGATTAAGGTCGTGCCGAATGTGTTCAAAGGCGGCATTATTCTGGGAGCGGCAATTGCGGCATTTCTAAGAATTACCAAAGACGGTGATGCGGCAAATGTATTTCAGTCTGCTCCAATCGCAGGCACATTGGGTGTGTTGATTTGCCTCGCGTTTGCATTTTCCAAACCGCTGCAGGCTTACGCTGCAAACAAACCAGGCTTTGCCAAATTATTAGGTATGGGGCTTCTGCCCGGTTTTATCGTAGCGGGCATTGTTGGATACTTTACCGGCGAACTTGAGTACAACATTCGTTGGGAAATTCTAGATATTGTGGGCGCGTCTTCGTCGCTTTGGGCTAAGGCGTCGCCTTTCGCAATTGGTTGGCCTTCGCTGGAGACATTTATCTCGTCATTTCCTTTGGCGCTGATCACCTACATTCTGTTTTTTGGTGATGTGATCACGGGCAATGAAATGATCGAGCAAGCGCAACTTGAACGCGATGACGAAAAGCTCGAAATCAACAGCAGTCGCGCGCATATGGCAACCGGTTTACGCAATATTATGATGGGTATCGCAGCGCCATTCTTCGCAACGCAAGGCGTTTTGTGGACTGGTATTCAGGTGATTCTACTTAAACGTTGGCAAGAGGGGCGCGATAAGGTCGATTCGATATTCGACAGTATTGGCAGCTTCTACGCGTTTGGCTTACCGATTCTGTTCATTTGTTTGCCATTGGTCACACTCTTGGAGCCACTACTGCCTCTCGCCTTAGCGGTTACGCTTATCCTGACAGCGTTTGCCTGCGCAACCCTCGCTTTGTCGATCGTGGACGACGCAACAGAGCGTGGAGCGATGGTTATTACCGCAATGGCGTTCAGTGTGTTTGAGCCTTGGTTAGGCTTGTTGATCGGTTTTATTACGATCTCCGCGTTGTGTGGGCCGCAAGTGTTCTCGCCCAACAATCAAACCAAACAGGCCGCGCCGATTGATGCTTCGCATCATTAGTATGATTAAAGCTTAGACAGTTGGCTGTCTAAGCCTGAGCTCACTCTGCGTCATTTTATTGATGGTGCGCTGAGTGAATTTTTTGAAAACCGTTTTGCGGCTTAAGCGCAAAACGGTTTTTTTATGCGAATACGAATGTCCGTGCGCCCAAGCCTTGACTTAAAGACACTATATTGACGGCTCATGTTTAGGATTACCGCTTCTATTTAGTCACATTCTTTGGCCTGTCTACCAATTCTTTTCCTTAATGAAAAAGTCTCTTATAAACGTAGTTTGGCTTAAGCGAGATTTGCGGGTCTCTGACCACCTCCCTCTTAAACAGGCTGAATTGTCTGATCTGCCTACTTTAGTCTTGTATATTTTTGAGCCAATGCTGATGCAAGATCAGCATTACTCCGAGCGGCACTGGCGCTTTGTTACGCAGTCACTTGTCGACATTAATCGACACCTACCTAAAAAGGTCTCGGTTGCTCACGCGGATGCGCTTGAGGTGTTTCAACGTATAAACGAAAGTCACGACATTGCGTCCGTGTTTTCCCACGAAGAAACAGGTCTAGATAACACGTTTGAGCGTGATCAAACGCTGTCCAATTGGTTTACAAGCCGGTCGATCAACTGGCAAGAGTTCCCCACCAATGCGGTAGTGCGACCCTGCGAAAATCGTGATAACTGGGACAAGCATTGGAAGCAGCGTATGCGCGCTGAGTTGATCGACAATCAACCACAAAACCTAAATATGCTTGAGCTCAAGTTTGATACTCAAGACTTACCCAATAGTTGGAAAGCAGATGATCCGACTATGCAGCGCGGTGGGACTACGCAGGCGAAGGGTGTTCTCGCCGATTTTTTCGATTCACGAGGTCAGGACTATCATTGGTTGATCTCCAAGCCTTTGCAGAGTCAGCTCAGTTGCTCGCGCATGTCACCCTACTTGGCATGGGGCAACATCAGTCTGCGCGAGATGTATCAAGAGTTATTAAACCATTGGAATCGAAAAGGCTGGCGTCGCGCCTTGGTTGCCTTGTCTTCACGTTTACATTGGCATTGCCACTTTGTGCAGAAGTTTGAGAGCGAGTGTCGCATGGAGTTTGAGCCGATCAACCGCGGTTACTTTGAACTGCCGTATCGCGATGATGAGCGATCAAACGCTGATTTACTAGCCTGGAAAGAGGGTAATACGGGCTACCCCTTAGTTGATGCCTGCATGCGTTGTTTGCATGAAACCGGCTACATCAATTTTAGAATGCGAGCCATGTTAGTGAGTTTTCTTTGCCATCATTTGATGATTGATTGGCGACGCGGAGTTGAGCATCTTGCGAGTCTGTTCTTAGACTTTGAGCCCGGCATTCATTACTCGCAGTTTCAAATGCAAGCGGGTGTTACGGGTATTAATACTATTCGTATTTACAATCCAACCAAGCAAGCTCAGGAACACGACCCCGACGGCGAGTTTATTCGACGATGGTGCCCAGAGTTGGCGCCGTTGCCAAATGAGCTATTGTTTGAACCGTGGAGCTTAACCGCGATGGATGAGCTGCTTTATGAAGTGAAAATCCCGGGCGACTACCCGCTGAGGATAATCGACATAAAGGAATCTCAGAAGCACGCTAGAGATTTACTCTGGTCCTGGCGCAAACATCCAGAGGTAAAACGTGAGTCTCAGAGAATTTTACGCAGGCACGTCCGAACCTAGACCAAAGTAAACTAGCACATAAGCGGTCAGCAGTACTGCAATCCACAACGCGGTGGTGCCGATTTCCCAAGCTCTAGAGAATACGCCCGCCTTGGAGCGCTCCGGGCTGTCTCCAAAGCGTGTTTCGCCGATGCTCTTCAGACTCGCTACAGCTCGATCTTTGCCCGCCGAGACAAACGTAGAAACCGCCGTCGCGACAGCGGTGATTGCCGCAACCAGTTTGTACATCACCACGCGCCACAACCAGTCTGTATCCAAGCTGATAGTTAAGGTCCGTTGCATGAGTGGCAACAATAGGAAGAATGCTAATCCAGAGAACAACAGTAATTGCAGATAGAAAATTACTTTACTGAGCTTATAAGGCTCGTAATCCGTTGCATAAGGAAGCAGTTGGTAAAGGGTCTCAGGGAATACGCCAATTCCAATGCAGATGGCTGAAAACAATACCATGGCAGCCCCCATATTCCATGGCGCGTCTTTAGGCCGTAAGCCTGAATCTTTTTGAAAGAAAACAAACCACGGAAATTTGATGCCGGCATGCAGGAAGACACCAGCCGATGCTGCCGCGAGCAACATATAGACGACCATCAAGCCTTCGTAGGCGGCCGCTTGTGAAATCATGGTCTTGGTGGTGAAGCCAGACGTTAACGGAAATCCAGAGATCGCGAGCGCGCCGATAATGCCGCAAATACACGTTAAAGGCATAGTGCGGAACAGCCCGCCTAAGTCGGTACATTTAGAGTATCCGACCCGATAAATGACTACGCCAGCACTCATAAACAATAAGGCTTTGTAAACGATGTGCGCAAAGGCATGTGCTGCGGCGCCGTTTAGAGCTAACTCCGTGCCGATACCGACGGCGCACACCATGAATCCAACTTGGTTAACGATGGAGTAGGCCAGAATGCGGCGCGCATCGTTTTCCAGCAGGGCGTAGATAATGCCGTACATCACCATGTACAAGCCCACTCCAATCAAAATAGGCTCGCCAGGGAATAATAGAATCAGAGCCAATACCGCCGTTTTGGTAGTAAACGCAGACAAAAATACAGATCCGGTTGGGCTGGCTTCTGGGTAGGCGTCTGCCAACCATGCAGACACTGGCGGTGCGGCGGCGTTAATCAATATGCCGACCAAGATCATCCAGGTTGAAAAATCACTTGCCAGC
>CAZOIG010000143.1:0-2824 GCA_964579235.1 uncultured Gammaproteobacteria bacterium | reverse complement strand
AGTGGCTCTGGCTTTTGCGCGCACACTGCTTATAAGGTTTAAAAACGCTTGGTCTGACGCCGCATCTTCGGGGTGGTCGGCAAACACTGAAATACCGTTCGCAGTTGAGCCAACCTCGCCCAGTTTACTGTCGTATTGGCTATGCTCAGGCCCGCTCAATACAAAACGAGCGACGGCCCAGGTGAATAATAACCAGAGTAAAAATGCAGTCAGCAAAATAGTAAAAAACATAGGTAGTTAGACCAGCTAAAGAGTGTCTTGGGAATTTTTTTGCGGAGCGTAATTATACACTTCCATCAAAAACATGCGCACAGCATAGCGTGGTGTACGCTAAACTTAGGTGGTATGTGCGGAAGATTTAACGATCATTTACCAAAAATGCACGGCTGGAGTGAGCTGCTGGCCGAGTGGCCCCTGCACGAACTGGCTGAGCGCTTGGGTATCTCGTCGTCTTACAATGTGGCTCCGTCACGGTTGATAGCGGCTTTGCCGATCGTTGATGGCGAAATCCAACAGCCTCAAGCTATGCGCTGGGGCATGATTCCAGCATGGTCAAAAAGTTTTGAGTCGCGCTATGCAACGTTTAATGCGCGCAGTGAGTCAGTCGCCGAGAAGCCGACGTTTCGAAACGCTTGGAAGCATTCGCAGCGCTGCCTAATTCCCATGGCGGGCTATTACGAGTGGCGCAGCACAAACTCAGAGCCAAGCCAAAAGCCAAGCAAACAGCCTGTTTACATTAGCGACCCGAACAGCGGCGTCATGCTTGCTGCGGGCTTGTACGAGCCATGGGGGAATAGGGGTGATGTGTCTTGCACTATGCTCACTCGGAGTGCGAATGAGGCACTCAGTCCTATTCATCCGCGCATGCCGGTTTTACTGACTTCGGAAACAGCATCGACTTGGATGAATGCCGATAACGACGAGCTAGGTGATTGGTTACTGGATGCGCCGCAACCAGAATTGCTTTACTGGCCAGTAGCCAAAGCAGTGGGTAATGTGCGTAATGATACGAGCAAATTGATAGAAGCGATTGACGTATAATTACAAGATGACGGCAATCAGCAAGGCTTCGGCAAACCTTCAGAGCAAAACTATGCGTAACAAAACTATGGAGCGCATCAATCGAAGCCGTACTCATAACAATATTTTGGCGACTGCGAGCGACTGGTCGAAGGCTTCGCCTGTTGCTATCGCGACTCTGGTCAATATTGAGGGCAGCGCACCGTATCCGATCGGTGCTCAAATGGTCGTCGCTTCAGACGGTCGCTTCGCTGGGCAAATCACTGGTGGTTGCGCAGAAAGAGCGATTGCCGATCACGCAGTTCAAGCGATACGCGAGCAGTCTAATGGCTTGCATCGATACGGCCTAGATTCCCCGTACTTTGATATTCAGTTGCCCTGTGGGTCGGGCATAGATGTGCATTTTGAAGTGGGGCATGAGCACGCGAGCTTGAATACAATGCAATCAAGTCTCACTAATCGAGAAGTGCTAAAACACACTCTGGAATGGGGCGCTGAGCGATTTGAAAAAATCTATACTCCTCAACCCTTGTTGGTTTTGGCAGGTCAAGGCCCGATTCTGCTTGAGTTAGCGCGTAGCCTTGATTTATGCGGCTTTGATACGCACGTTTTAGCGCAAAATGAAGAAACCCTAGAACTTTTCCAATCGGCTAAAGTCGAGGCGGCGCTCGTTCATGAGTATGATGTCCGAGAGCTTCCTAGCGATGCCTTCACCGGACTCGTTTCACTGTTTCACGAGCACGATCGCGAGCTCCCTTTGTTAATGCAGGCGTTTGAGCGACCGTACTTTTACATAGGCGCGTTGGGCAGTCGTAAAACGCACGCTGCAAGGCTTGAAGCCCTGCGGGCTCTAGGTGCGTCGGATCTGCAGCTCGATCGAATTCACGGGCCAGTCGGTGTGGCGGTACGAGCAACAACGCCGAGTCAAATTGCTGTGGCGATTGCTGCGCAGGCGATAGATGAGCTAAACCTTATGCTTGCGCGAGATTATCCCCAGCAAACCGCTGCAGCTTCGCGACCCTGATTATTTGTGAATATTGAAGCGCTGATTTTAGCCGCTGGCCGCAGCTCGCGTTTTGGCTCATCAAAGATGTTGCACTCAATGGCTGATGGTCGCTGTTTGATCGAACATACTCTGGACGCTTACGCAGCAGTATTTAACCAACTTACAGTTGTGGTGTCGGAATCGGACAAGGCACTAAAGCAAAAACTGGCTGATTCGACTTTCTCCAGTGCGATAAAAATTGTTAGCTGCACCAACGCAAACAAGGGTATGAGTGCCAGCATTAAAGCGGGCGTCCAAGCCATCACTGGCGCAGATGCATGCCTGGTCGGTTTAGCCGACATGCCTTACATCAAGAGTGAGAGCCTGCGCGCCATATGCGAGCAGGCGACTGAGTGTATGATCGTCGCGCCTATATCTGCAGCACCTGGTCACAAGGCGGGTTCCGAAACCGATCCGCGTATCGGCAACCCCGTGCTCTTTGATAAACGCTTTTTCCCCGATCTTTTACAGCTCTCAGGCGACAGAGGCGGCCGCCCAATACTTAAACAGCATCGCGCATCGCTTCGTTTCGTTGCTGTGAACGATGAAGGTATCTTTCTAGACGTTGATGAACCTAGCGATATCGTCTAGCCAGCCAGAGCTATTTGTTATCAGCGTTTCTAGCTGTTCGCAAAGCCGCTTAAGGTATCGCCTTCTAAACGATAAACCGTCCAGCCATCCTTAGCTTGAGCTCCAAGCGATTTGTAAAATTCAATCGACGGCTCATTCCAATCTAAAACGCTCCACTCAACTCGACCG
>CAZOIG010000142.1:0-1963 GCA_964579235.1 uncultured Gammaproteobacteria bacterium | reverse complement strand
AGCCGCACTACGCCTTGCTCTATGGGTTCGCAAAAGCGTTCCAGCTCGTCAGCTACACGACTTATCTCAATTGGGATGGAAAGGCGCTCACAGGCTGTTGTGAGGCGGTCTAAATGCAGCTCTTTAAGGCGAGCTTTACCCTGCACAACACGAATCGTCTCGAATACACTGTGGCCATAGAGCAGCCCACGGTCGCTGGCAGAAAGCGAATGGCTAGGCACACCATTGACCCAAATCAAAGATGTGCTCATAAACGACCTTGTCTGTGCATCAGCGAGTGTTTAATCGCTAAATCGAGCCATCGCCAGCGTGCCATTGGTGCCGCCAAAGCCAAAGGAGTTGGATAATGCCAGGTCAATCTGCATTTCGCGTGCGGTGTTGGGTACGTAATCCAAGTCACAATCGGCAGAAGGATTGTGCAAATTGATTGTTGGCGGTGCTACTTGAGTGTGTAGAGCCATTGCGGTGTAAACCGCTTCTACCCCACCGGCGGCACCAAGTAAGTGCCCCACCATCGATTTAGTTGAGCTAACAGCTAGATTCGCAGCGTGGTCGCCAAAAGCGCGTTTAATCGCCATGGTTTCGGCCGCATCACCAAGAGGTGTTGAGGTGCCGTGCGCGTTGAGATAGTGCACATCTGCAGCGTTGGCGCTGGCATTACGCAGCGCATTGCTCATGCACAAGGCAGCGCCTTCGCCGCCAGCACTCGGCGACGTCATGTGGTAGGCGTCGCCGCTCATGCCAAAGCCGGTTAACTCAGCGTATATTTTTGCGCCCCGAGCTTTAGCGTGTTCGAGTTCCTCGAGTACCATTACGCCAGCGCCCTCGCCCATTATGAAACCATCGCGAGCTTCATCCCACGGGCAAGAGGCGGTTGCTGGGTCTACATCGCGCGTAGACAAGGCCTTTGCATTAGCAAAGCCTGCGATAGCGGTACGAGCAATAGCGGCTTCTGCACCGCCGGCAATCATTACGTCGGCGTCGCCGTATTCAATCAAGCGACCAGCATCGCCAATTGCGTGCGTGCCCGTGGTACAGGCCGTCACCATAGAAAGATTGGGTCCTT
The DNA here is from genome assembly GCA_964579235.1 of uncultured Gammaproteobacteria bacterium. GTDB lineage: Bacteria > Pseudomonadota > Gammaproteobacteria > Arenicellales > Arenicellaceae > Arenicella. The sequence goes on along the minus strand of CAZOIG010000142.1, from coordinate 897 downwards.
TGATGCCCAATTCGATCGATACATTACCTGAAATCATGTTGATGATAGCGCCGGGTACAAAAAATGGAGAAACCCTGCGTGGGCCTCGTTCTTCAAGCATCACAGCGGTCTCTTCAATGGTTTTGATGCCGCCAATTCCTGACCCTACGTAAATACCAATGCGTTGAGCGTTCTCTTCGCTTACTTCTAGGCCGCTGTCTTTAAAAGCGTCCATTGATGCCGCGTAACCAAGTTGAATAAAGCGATCCATGCGCTTAGCGTCTTTCGCCGCCATGTAATTGTCGGCGCTAAAGTCTTTGACCTCACCCGCAACTTTGCAGGCGTAACCTTCGGTGTCGAATTGAGTAATAGCGCCGATGCCACTGCGACCATTGCTGATGTTGTCCCAGTTCTCGTCAAGGGTAAGCCCTACTGGAGAGAGGATCCCCATGCCGGTTATAACGACTCGTCTTTGCTTATTCATGTTCTTTAAACCACTGTGGTGTTTACGTAGTGTCTAAGTACCGTCTAACGTGTATCTCAAAGTTGGACTGTATCACAATAAAAAAAGCCATTACCAGTTGCCCGATAATGGCTTTTTAAATGCTTCAGCTCAGTGCAACTTACCTGTGTGCATTTACCTAAATAAATGCAAACTGTTTAAGTTATCAACCGTGCCGCGATGGATTGCGACTCTCGCTAAAATTGGATCGATGCTTAGCTTGATCCAGCTTTAAGTTGGTTAACTCAGCCTTGAGCCTTTTTTGTTAACCAGCCTTGAGCCTTTTTTGTTAACTAGCCTTGAGCTTTGTTAACGTAGTCAATTGCTTGCTGAACAGAAGTGATGTTCTCTGCTTCTTCATCAGGAATTTCAGTTTCGAACTCCTCTTCCAAAGCCATAACAAGCTCTACTGTGTC
>CAZOIG010000141.1:0-1721 GCA_964579235.1 uncultured Gammaproteobacteria bacterium | reverse complement strand
GTCGTTAACCCGGGCGAACATCGCCAGCACGACCACCCTACGCCAGTTGTAGGGGGTATCGCCATCTTTCTTTCAATGTTCATTTGTGTGAGTGGTTTTTTGCCCGACTACCTGCCTCTGATGGGCGTGCTCACGCTCTTGTTGTTGATCGGTGTAGTCGACGATCTCATTTCACTACCTTCGATCCTGCGGTTTCTAATTCAAGCTGTCGCGGTTTACGCGATGATCGAGGTTACCGGAGTAAGGTTGGGGAGCTTGGGTTACTTATACAGCGATACGCCAATCTCTCTGGGCCAGTGGTCTTACCCATTAACCATCTTCGCTGGCATTGGCGTTATCAACGCCATCAATATGTCAGACGGTATGGATGGCTTAGTGGGGTGTTTGGCGTTGGTCTGTTGTGGTGCGCTGGTATTGATGTCTAGCCCTGATTCCACACTGGCGCTCGTTTTATTTTCTGCGGTGGCTGGTTTTCTGTATTGGAATGCGCGATTTTTTAGATCGCGTGCTGCGCTCTTTATGGGTGACGCGGGAAGCACCGTATTAGGCTTACTGCTTGCTTATCTCCTCATCAATGCTAGCCAAGGCGCCATAGCGGTAATTGCGCCTGTCACGGCGCTTTGGCTCGTGGCCCTACCGCTGATCGACACAGTAGCCTTGTTGCTGGCAAGACCCATTCTTGGGCGCTCGCCGTTCTCTGCGGATCACCTGCACTACCATCACTTTTTACGGCGGTTGGGTCTAAGTGTAAATCAAACGCTTATGGTCTCAGTGAGCCTGCAAATTGCGTTTTGTGGGCTGGCTTTTTATTTGCAGCAAAACCAGGTCTCAGAGTCGATCCAATTAACACTCTTTTTAGGGTTTTTCGGCGTATACCTATTGGCAATTATTGCTGCGGGTAGAAAACAAACAGCTATCAGCAATTAACTTTCTAGGTTCTGAAAACAGATCTATTTTCTTGTTTCGCTCAAAGAGAGTTTTATCTTGGTGATGTTTTCTTCCACCTTCGGCCCCAAGATCAACGCGACCGATGTTGCCAACATATCCACCACGGCTAAGTGCATGATTCTAGACGTCATCGGGGTGAATATTTCAGTGTCTTCCACAGACTCCGTCCCCAACACCATTTCGCAGGCTGTTGCTAGCTCAGAGCCGGGTTGAGTTATGCCAACCGTGGTCGCACCGCTGTCGCGTGCAATTATGGCGTTTTCCAAGATTGGTCGCGTTCTGCCCGTGTAGGAGATAAATATGGCGACATCATCGGGCGATAGCATAGAGCACGCCATTCTTTGGTTGATAAAGTCGGTGTGCGCTACTACGGGAATTCCGAACCTAAAAAATTTGTGCTGCGCGTCGAGCGCCACCGAGCTCGAAGCACCCATACCAAAAATATGAATGCTGTTGCACTGCGAAAGTGTGGTTGCAGTCGCTTTGAGGATTTCAGGGTCGATTGTTTTAAACAGCGATTGCACACTTTGTTCAACAGACGAGAGCACTTTGTTGATCACCTCGCGGCTGTCATCGTCTGCCTGAACGTTCTCTACAAACATCCAGCCGCTGCCCGATATTTCTTGAGCCAAGCGTAATTTGAAATCGGGGTAACCCTTGCACCCTAGCTTGCGGCAAAGCCGATTGACCGTAGGTTCACTAACGCCCACGGTACGCGCCAATTTTGCAATCGGCATATGAATCACCGAGTCAGGGTCTTCCAGAATCACGTT
>CAZOIG010000140.1:0-2405 GCA_964579235.1 uncultured Gammaproteobacteria bacterium | reverse complement strand
ATCATTGAAGCCAAGCACATGTGCATGATGATGCGCGGTGTAGAAAAACAAAACTCGTCGATGAAAACGTCATCGATGCTTGGCATATTCAGAAGCAATCAGTCGACTCGCTCGGAGTTCTTGTCTTTAGTTAGCTAAACTAACTAAACCGATTAGTTCAAAGGTCTGCGCATTGTTTGCCGGACCTTTTTATTTGGCAGATATTCTTATTAGACAGATCTTTGTCTAACCGCCTCATAGAGGCACACCCCGGTCGCAACACTCACGTTTAGACTCGAGACGCTATCACCAGCCATAGGCAGGCTCATTAAAACGTCGCAGGCTTTTTCAGTTAGGCGTCGAACGCCTTTGCCCTCGGCTCCCATAACCAATGCCATGGGCACGGTAAGGTCCTGCGCATAGATCGAAGCTTTGGCTTTGTCCGAAGTTCCCATCACCCAGATACCCTGCTGCTTTAGACTATCCAGACTACGGGACAGATTAGTCACTCGATACAAATCAACTGTCTCGGCGGCGCCGCTCGCCACTTTATGCACCACGGACGACAGCGGCGCGGAATTGTCTTTAGGGACTATCAAACCGTGCGCACCCGCCGCATCCGCTGTTCGCAAACACGCTCCTAAATTGTGTGGGTCTTGCACCTGATCCAACACCAAAAACAACCATGGTGTAGCCGCTGAGGTCTTGATTCGTTGCAATAAATCTCGATCTCCCAATTCAGGCTTCGCTCTGACTTCTAAGGCGATACCTTGATGATGGTCAGTCTTGAGCAAAGCGCTCATTGCCTGCTTATCCAATACTTCATGACGCAGCCCTAGATGATCCAATTGCTCGACTATGTCGCGCTGATCGGAGTTCAGCTTCGCGGCACAGACTATTCTAATTATTCGCTCTGGCCCAAGTTTCAACACGGTGCGCGCTGCGTGATTGCCCACCACCCAATACTGTTTGACGCTCATTCTTCTGTTTTCCCTTAATTAAGCCGATGCCTATTTCTTAGACTTCTTGGACTTACTGCCTCTCTTTGAAGCTGGCTTTGCAGAGCTCTTGCCTTTGCCATGAGATGGCTTGCTTGATGAATTCTTAGGCTGACCGCCGCCCTGCTTTCTACCTTTGGTTTCTCTTGATCGACTGTGCTTGCCAGAGCGCTCGGCCTTGGCCACGTCAGCCAGATCGAAATCGATGCGTAACTGATCCATATCCACTCGACTAACCCGAACTTTGAGTTGGTCGCCCGCGGCGAATTCACGCCCCGAGCGCTCACCAATAAGCTTTCGATGGTTTTCATCGAAAATGAAATAGTCCTGACCTAAGCCGGTTATGTGGACGAGCCCTTCAATGTAAAAATCATTCAGCTCTATAAACAAACCGAAATCGGTTACCGTGTTAACTGTACCAAGCAAGTCCTCGCCAACTTTGTGACTCATGAACTCGCATTTAAGCCATTGATTGACTTCGCGGGTCGCGGTTTCAGCGCGCCGCTCTGTCATCGACGCTTGTTCAGCCGTTGCTTCTAAGGCCACCAGAACATCATCAGCATCTTGCGCATTGCGGTCGGCCACTAAACGCTTTAGTTGGCGATGCACAATTAGGTCGGTGTAACGTCTAATTGGTGAGGTGAAGTGCGTATATGAGTCAAAATCCAGAGCAAAGTGGCCGCCATTCTCTGTGCTGTAGCGAGCTTGCTTCATACTGCGTAGCAAAGTCGTTTGAACCACTTTAGAAATGAGCGGGTCTTCAACCTGCTGGATCACTTCTGAAAAATGCCGTGGGCTTGGTTTGTCGCCGCCACCCAATAACAATTTGAACTGCCTTAGAAAAGCTCTTGCATCCTCTATACGGTCTTCGTCTGGATTTTCGTGCACACGGTAGATACCCACCAGCTGCGACTCATCAAGAGCCAATGCGGCGCAAATATTAGCCGCTAGCATGCACTCCTCGATCAGCTTATGTGCCTCATTCCGTTGTCTTGCGACCACCTTTTCAATCTTGCGGTCTTCACTGAAAACAATCACTGGTTCAGGAATGTCGAATTCAACCGTACCGGTTTGGCGGCGCCGCTTACCCAGTTTTTCGGTCAAGGCAATCAGGTTGTTGAGCGCTGGCCAGAGAGATTGATCAATCTGCTTGGAACCGCGTTCATCCATGTACTCCGCCACCATGGTGTAAGTCAGTCGAGCGTGCGAATGCATTACCGCCGGCATAAAGTCGTATTCGATGATTTCGCCGTCGCTTGAGATATGCATATCGCAGGCGAAACAAGTTCGATCTACTTTAGGGTTGAGCGAGCATAAGCCATTCGATAGCTTTTCCGGCAGCATAGGAATCACATTGCTTGGGAAATAGACAGAAGTCCCCCGCTGCCAAGCTTCTTGATCGAGCGGTGAGCCTTCGCTCACATAGTG
>CAZOIG010000139.1:0-10283 GCA_964579235.1 uncultured Gammaproteobacteria bacterium | reverse complement strand
AAACAGTAGTGCTCGGATACCTGATTGGTGGAATCTACACATATGGATATGTGTTTGGCATAAATAAGCGAGCCAAGGCTGCGCCTAGTAATTCGCTATGAGCATTAGTTGCGCAGACTACGATTATCTTGAGATTGCCTGCCTCTATCATTATCAGCTTGAGCTGCGACTTGTGGACGGTACTCGACGTATTGGTGAAGCCGTTGACCTGTCAATCGATAGAGGTCAGCTGCCTGAGCAACATGAAGTACTTAGCCTGCGAAATAGTGACGGGCTCACCGTTGTGGCAACGAGCTCGATCAAGAGCATGCAGGCTCTCAGCGAGAACGCTCAGTTTGATGAAGTACACTTTCGTTAGGAGTACAGAGTTCAGCTCGGTGAGTAACTAGCAGTCAGCCTATACACCCAACTCATAAAACAGTCTTAGAAACACCCTTGGACTGAATGACGTGCTATTCAAAAAAGCATCCAACAAAAAAAGCCGCCCCAGATTCTGGAGCGGCTTTTTTATGATGCTATGTTCTCTAGCTTAGAAAGTATATGTGACTTCCGCGCCGAAGATACGGCCTTTAGCTAATGGAGAGAACGTACCGCCTAAAGGAATTGGGCCAAGCAGTGTAGGTAGTTGAGTATCACCACCATGCTTAACTTCGTCCGTTAGGTTACGACCGAATACCGACAATGCCCAGTGACCATCATCAGAGAAGAAGTCGATCCCTGCATCAAGGATACCTTGCTCGTTAATGAACCCGAGGTTGTTGTCTGTGTAGAACGACTCATCACGGTATGAGTAGCTGACGCGCGCACTAGACGTGCCCCAGTTACCTACTTGTGAATCGAGTGTCAAACCAACTTGGTATGTCAACGGCGCTGCACGTGGTAGTTCTAGTGCACGATCAGCACCATTGATTACGCCATCGCTGTTCAAGTCAAATCGTACTTCGTCATAGCTCGCATCGATGTAGCCCATAGAAGCGTTCAAGAGCAAACGATCTGTCAATGGGAATAAACCTTCGAACTCAATACCGCTGATAGAGGCATCGGCTGTATTACGAATCACCTGAACAAGACCCGCAATTGGATCCGCTAAGTTGATTTCACGCTGCATGTCGTCGATTTGGTTGTAGAAAACCGCACCAGAGATACGAGCACCATTAGCAAGCTCAGTTTTAACACCGAACTCTAGGTTCTCAACCGTTTCTTCGTCAAACGGGCCAGGGCCAAAGTTAACTGTGTCGATCGCTGTATTACGTAAGTTATAACCACCAGAGCGAACGCCTTGTGTCCAGTGAGCGTACATCAAAGTCGAATCGCTGTAGTCATACGTCACGCCAATTTTTGGCGTAAAGTTTTTCCATTGAGCATCGTCTTCGAAGTCAAAAGGACATCCGCCTACCGTTGCATCACATGGAGAATTGACGTTACGAACTAAGGACGCAATTTGAGTCTCTTTGCGCTCATCGGTGTAGTTACCACCGAGGTTCAAAACGAGTCGATCGTTAATTTGGTAATCAATCGAAGCGAATAAACCAAAGGTTTCGACGTTGTAGTTACCACCACCGTCTTGAGTTAGTCCGAAGAATCCAGGAGGTGCTACTACGCCAAGTAAACGGCGTTGCTCGCCCGCTACCAGATCGTTCTTGTAGTAGAACATACCTGCAGTTAGCTGCGCTTTGTCGCTCACATCACCAGCCCAGCGTAATTCATTACTGAACTGCTCAGACAGAGTTCCTGCGTTCGCATCGAACAGGCTAATAGGTGTGCCGTCGATATCTGAAACAGAGAACTGTTCAAAGTCACGGTAGCCGAAAATGTTTGTCCAAGTACCGTTTTCAGTGTCTACGTCCAAACGAGCACGGAAGAAATCAGAACGCATGTCGCTCGAGCCTTCGGTGTCGATCGAAACATCAAATGAGTTGCGATCAAACGGTGCAGCTGCATTTGAGATACCCAAACCATTAGTGTGGTTTTGTGCCGCAGGGCCATCGCCTTCACTGTCGAAGTAGTCATAGATCAACGTCAAAGAAACGTTGTCAGTTGGCGTCCAAACCAAAGTAGGACGAATCGAAACCGTTTCAGACTTGCCGATGGCGTTACCACTGAATTGATTCAAGAAGTAGCCGTCGTCTTTGTTTGAGTAAACAGAAAGTTTAGCCGCAAGCGTGTCGCTCACTTGGCCACCTACGGTACCCATCAAGAAGTAGCTTGGTTCTTCGCCACCCGTTTCAACCGCAGCACGAACTTTTGCTTCGAACTCCTCGCTTGGCTTGGCAGTGTTCAACATGACTGCGCCACCCGTTACGTTACGGCCGAATAATGTGCCTTGTGGACCACGCAGTACTTCGATGCTCTCTAAATCGAACACGTCGAATACTACGCCAGCGTTCGTACCGAGGTAAACACCGTCTACGAATGTGCCAACGGTTGGGTCGATGCTTGGTATAGAGCTGTTAATACCTAGGCCACGAATAGAAAAGTTTGCTACGCCAGGTGCTGTACCGATGTCGTCGAATGCGACGTTAGGTAAACCAACTGCAAGAGTTTCTAAGTCACGTACTTTAAGTACATCTAATTGGGCTGAGCTCAAAGCGGTAATCGCAACTGGAACGTCAAACGATGACTCGTCACGTTTACGAGCAGTCACTACGATTTCTTCGAGTAAGATCGAAGTCGAGCTGCGCGCTTCTTCCTGGGCGTACGCCGCAGTACTTGCACCGACACCCGTTGCTACAGCAATCGCTGCAGTCAACACAGGTTTGGCGACTGTGGAAAAAAGCTTATTCATAAGTCCTCCTTATATAAGCGGTTCTAAAAAAGTCGTTTACTAAACTAGTTTAGGGCAGCCGTTCCGCTTAACCCCTTAAAGTTATTGATGTTTAAAAACAACAAATGTTGCGTAATTCACAACGGTATGAAAAATAACACTAAATAGGTGAAGGTTACAGAAGATTACGATATTAATATTAAGGACAATCTTTGCATGCTCATCGCTTGTGTTTGCTTTCTGCCGGAAACCTTAGCATCATTCACTTTCGAACATGGTTTCGATAGCCTCGACATAATTTTAAAAAAACGCAAAGTTTCCACGCAGCATCGCAAGCCATAATGATTTAATGGCTGGAACCAGCTAAGCACTTTTCTATACGGAGGAAGATCGGTGATTTCGAAAATATTGGGTTTTGCCGCCGCGCTCAGTGGTGCGGTAGCGGGATCTCAACTGCCTGAGTTTTCACAACAGTATCGACAACGCCTCGGTGGTGCACTGGCGGAACTTCAACACGTGGTCGAGCGTTTTGAGCAAGACGCAAACGCCGTCGGCATGTCGGTTGAGACTGCGTTGACCGAATTAGAGACAGCTCAGCATGAACTGTTTCAGCGGCGCGGCATCAGTATGCGCAGTCATGTGGATCGATACCAGCAATTGGATCAACAGCAACGCGCATTTGAGGAACTCCCAGCGATGATGCGGCCTATTGCGTTACTGCAGGGCTATGATCAAAAGACTCTAGATGCAACTTGGCAGGCGTTTGAACCAGCCGTTCCGCTCAACGCTAGCGGGGGTGTCTGGGCCGGTGGTTCAGCGCTGACCGCGTTCCTCGCTTTGTTTATGCCGAGTAAACTGTTGGGTTTGCTGTTTGGTCGAAAGCAGAGCAAACGCCGCCCCAAGAGAGTCAAGAGAGCGAACTAGCTGGCTAAACGAAGAATAATACGGCCAAACTGTTTCGACCGAACCATTCCAGCCGAACCATCCATTGCAGTAAGTAAAATATGACACACGAAAACAGTTTCGACTATGTAATTATCGGCGCGGGCTCCGCAGGTTGTGTGCTCGCCAACCGTTTGAGTGCCGACCCAAATGTCAGCGTATGTTTAATCGAAGCGGGCGGCTCACATAAAAACCCACTGGTCTGGGTGCCGCTGGGCGTGTTTCCTATGTTGATCAGTAAAATCAAGAATTGGGCCTTTCCTACAACCCCACAAAAGGCTCTTAATGACCGCGTCTGCTATCAACCCAGAGGTAAAGCTTTGGGCGGGTCTTCGGCGATTAACGCCATGATTTACATTCGGGGTGTACCGAACGATTACAATCGATGGGCTGCAGCGGGCAACGCAGGATGGTCGTTCGAGGATGTATTGCCGTACTTCAAGAAATCCGAGCACTGCGAGGCCGGTGCAAACGAACTCCGAGGCCAAGGTGGCGAATTAAACGTTGCCCCGGCCACCGATCCGAGTGAGATCAATGAGCTATTTCTGCAAGCTGCGCAGAATCAGGGCTATCGGGTTAACCAAGACTTCAACGGTGTCGAGCAAGCAGGCGTAGGTATGTTTCAGGTCACGATGAAAGGTGGTGAGCGTTGCTCAGCAGCGCGAGCATTTTTAGACCCGATAATGGATCGCAAAAACCTGACGGTAATCACTCGGGCAACGACCGAGAAAATCCTAATCGATGATTCAGACCCACAGCATAAACGCGCCAGCGGCGTTGTCATCAAGCAGCGCTTTAAGCGTTCTACGATTACTGCCAAACGTGAAGTGCTCTTGAGCGCTGGTGCTTTCGGATCGCCGCAGGTCCTAATGCTTTCTGGCATCGGTGACGCCGATAAACTCGCGCAGCATGGCATTCCTGCCAAGCATCTATTGCCTGGCGTAGGTGAAAACCTACAAGATCATGCCGATTGTGTGCTGGCCTACAAATCCAACAGTCTTGCAACCATAGGGTTTTCTATAAAAGGGTTTGTTCTTGAGGGCTGGGAACTGGTTCGCTACTTCTTTACCCGACGCGGTTTACTGGCGAGCAATGTCGCAGAGTCTGGTGGTTTCATTTATACCGATGAGTCTGAACCTTCCCCCGATGCGCAAATTCACTTTATGCGCGCTCTGGTTGATGATCACGGTCGGAACTTACATTGGGGGCATGGTTATAGTGCGCACGTGTGCATCCTGCGGCCCAAAAGCATTGGGCGGGTTAGCCTGCGCAGTGCAAACCCAAAGGATATGATGGATATAGACCCTGCCTTTTTGGAACACCCCGATGATTTAGACAGGCTCACCAAGGCTTGTCAAAAAGTGCAGGCGATCCTCAAAGACAGTGCTTTTGATAAGGTGCGCGGTGAAGCCATGTACTCAAGCGATACAGACGACGAGGCTGAACTTCGTGCGGACATACGGGCACGCGCCGATACGGTTTATCACCCTGTGGGCACTTGTAAGATGGGCAATGACCCAATGGCTGTTGTTGATGCCGAGCTCAAGGTGCATGGAATAGATGGCTTACGGGTGGTGGACGCTTCGATTATGCCAACTTTAGTGAGCGGCAACACTAACGCGCCGACCATCATGATTGCGGAAAAAGCCGCGGATATGATTATGGCCTCGCAGGTGAATACCTGAGTGGCCGAAGCATAGGCCTTAAGCCGGAGATCAAAATGACAAATAACCCTTGGCATCAAGTTTTATTCCCCGTGCTGCTCGTGATGCTAGCCGGGTATGCAGGTGAGTCTTTCGCAGACGAGACCAGCAGGGAGAATCAGAATGGCGCGGCCGCCGTTATGTCTAATATCGCCGAATGGTTTGGAGGCACTCAGGATACGCCTGAAGATACGTTGGATTTTAGCGACACCCGCGATTTTGAACGGGCTGAACGGGGATTTATTGCGCAGATCGAGCCAGCTGTGATCAAAGATGAGCAAGGTCGTACCGTTTTTGATGCAGAGCGCTATGATTTTTTAAGCGGGGCAGCGCCAGACAATGTTAACCCCAGTTTCTGGAGACAGTCGGCTCTGGTCGCAAAACATGGACTGTTCAAGGTCTCTGACGGAATTTATCAAGTGCGAGGCTATGACCTTGCCAATATCACCTTCATTCAGGGCGAAACCGGCTGGATTGTGGTCGACCCTTTGCTCACCCGAGAAGCGGCGGCTGCTGCGAAACAATTACTCGATCAACAATTGGGTCAGCAAGCTGTGTCGGCCGTAGTGCTCACGCACTCGCATGTGGATCACTATGCTGGAGTGAGAGGTATCTTGTCCGACCAAGATATTGAAAATGGCGTGCCTCTGGTTGCGCCAGCTCACTTTGCCGTTGAAGCCATATCCGAAAATGTGCTCGCCGGGAATGCTATGTCGCGAAGAGCCGGGTATATGTTTGGTTCCTTGTTAGACGTTGGGCCCGAGGCTAATCTTGGGGTAGGGCTTGGACCAGGCTTGAGTGAAGGCAATCTCGGCATGATGATCCCCACCGTCGATGTGGTTGAAACGGGTCAAACATTGATTTTGGATGGCGTCAAATTTGAGTTTATATTGGCGCTCGGGGCAGAAGCGCCGTCTGAGTTCATGTTTTATTTGCCGCAATTCAGAGCTTTTTGCCAAGCCGAAATCATTAATCATACGCTGCATAATCTATTGACCCCCCGTGGCGCAAAGGTTCGCAATGGCAAGATTTGGGCTGAATACATCGACGAAGCCATTGTGGCGTATGCAGATAAAACCGATGTGTCGTTTGGATCGCATCACTGGCCTACTTGGGGCCAAGAGAACATTGAACATTTGTGGACAGTGCAACGTGACCTCTATCGCTTCATTCATGATCAGACGCTTCGGCTAGCGAACCAAGGGCATACCATTAACGAAATCCCTTCACTGCTAAAACTCCCGGCAGGTCTGGCGTCTGAGTTCGCTAATCGAAGCTATTACGGCGAATTGGGTTTTAATGCGCGGTCTCAGTACCAATTGTATTTTGGTTTTTTTGATGGCAACCCGGTCAACCTGAACCCATTGCCTGTGCGCGAGGAGTCCACTCGCTATGTGACTTACATGGGCGGTGCAGACAGTGTTATCAAGCAAGTCCGCGCTGAGCTATTTGGCCAAGACGGGCTTAAGGCGAACGTGCTCAGCCGCGAGGATTACCAGTTTGCTGCAACGGTATTGAACCATGTTGTGTTCGCTGAACCTGAAAACGCCAAAGCGCGTGATTTGCTCGCGTGGGTCTATCGAAAGATGGCGAGTACCACTGAGTCTGGCCCTCATCGTAACTTCTATTTGAGTGGCGCCCACGAGCTTCAGAACGGCGTGAGCAATGTGCTTGACCCCGGAGTGGTTGGTGAAGACACCATCAGAGCACTGCCTCTTAACCTGTTTTTTGACCTACTGGCAGTGCGCTTTAATGCAGAAAAAGCGGGCGATCGAGAGTGGGTGCTTAATTTCAATGTTCGGAATGAAGACGCTGACAACCGCGAGCAATCCGCTATGTTGTTCGTCAGCAATGGGGTATTGCATCATCGTATGGGCGTTAACAGCGAAGCAGCAGATGCAACGCTTTCAATTACTCGAAAAGGGCTTGATGAGCTGAATTTAAAACGCTCTGGAATCTTGAGTCTGGTTGTCAAAGGCGAAGCCTCGATCAGCGGTAATCCACTGGCGCTTCGAAGCTTTTTCGCGTTGATAGAAGAGCCAAACCCTGCGTTCAATATTGTTACCCCTTAAACATCTAGTTCTTGGAATCTTTTAGTTCTCTGAATCCAAAAAATTTCTCACCTCAACCATCTAATCGCGGGCCCATAGATATGAAGCTTGTTCTGTTGACTAACATGCCGGCGTACCAGCAACTGGAGTTGGCCAAAGCGTTTGTACAAGAACTGGGGGAGGCTAATTTCAGGCTCGGAATTTTAGGCTCATTGAGTCAGAGCCGAAAACAAATGGGCTGGCAGGATGACGCAGAAGAACCGTACATTATTCGCTTTGACAAATCAAAACAGTCAGAGGCTGATCTATTGCATTGGATAGAGACAGCGGACGTCGTGATTCAAGGCCGCTTTCCGATAAAGTATCTGCGCGAGCGTATCAAGTCCGGTGGTCTGACTTACGCTTATCAAGAGCGTATTTGGAAAAAAGGCTTTAACCCAGCGCGTTTGATCTCGCGTAGCGGCTTTTTGTGGAAAAACTATTACTCTGTCAACAAACCCAATTATCATCTTTTGGCAGCAGGCCGTTACGCCGCAACGGATCTACTGCGTATAGGGTTGTTTAAGGGCAGGGCGTGGAAATTTGGCTATTTTGTTGAAGCATTGCCATCGAAGCCTAAACCCAGTGCGCCGCCGTTGCGGTTAATCTGGTGTGGTCGTTTTATGGCACTGAAACGTCCGCAACGGGCCATTGAATTGCTTGGACATTTTGTCGAATCCGGCATCGACGCTAGCTTAAGTATGATCGGTGGCGGCGATTTGGAACAATCCTTGCGTGATCAAGCAGAACAGGCAAACTTGAGCTCCAGAGTTGAGTTTGCTGGTTGGAAGTCGGTAGAGGAGGTCAATCAAGCAATGTCGGCGGCGCACATCATGTTAATGAGCAGCGACCACCGCGAAGGTTGGGGGGTGGTTATCAATGAAGCCATCAATAACGGCTGTTTTCCTGTGGTGAGTGCCGAGGTTGGATCAGCGCAGTGGTTAATCGAAAATCAAAAAACCGGCATCGTTTATAACGACGCCGAATTCGCTCACGTTGCGGCTGATCTCAGCAAACAATGGTCAGATAGCCCTGAGCGTATTACACTGCAAGCCAGTCATGGGCAAAAACGCCTGTGTGACGAATGGTCAACCCGGGCGGCTGCGCAACGTGTAATCGCTCACGCTGGGGCGTTGCTGAGTAACGGGACGGCGGATGATTTATTTTCCTCTGGACCTTGTTCCAGCGCCGACCCGCGACACACTTAACTGGCGGCGCTCCTAAATAGCTATGAAAGCATTTGTTCGGTAATACTTTATTTCAAACTCTAATTAAACCTACTGGGAAAGACACTATGATTAAAGCACTGTCCACAGCTCTGCTGGCATTAGTCCTGACAGCTTGTCAGAGCGTGCCAACGAGCTCAAGTTCGCAGAAGGGCGACGCCAGCGCAGGGAGCGGATCCTCTGAGCCGTTTGCCTCCACGTACTCCGCACCGACTGCGCCTGACTATCTAATTCAGGACGCGCGCATGCTTGATGGTGTGGGCGGTGAGTATCAAGACATAGACGTCCTGCTCAGTAACGGTAAAATCGTACAAATTGGTACAGATCTGCCAAGCAGCGAAGAGCTCATTGTGGTTGATGGCCGTGATAAATGGTTAACGCCTGGGATTATCGACGTTCACAGCCATATGGGCGTTTATCCATCTTTGGATATTCCATCTCTATCGGATGGCAACGAGGCTGTCGCGCCAAGTACTGCTGGCGTTTGGGCCGAACATTCGGTTTGGCCACAAGACCCAACGTTCGAGAAAGCCATAGCGGGAGGCGTGACGACTGTGCAAATTTTGCCGGGTTCGGCCAACCTATTTGGTGGCCGGGGTGTGACCCTCAAAGTCGTGCCATCGGTAACCATGATGGGCATGAAATTCCCGGATGCTCCGCACTCTTTGAAGATGGCTTGTGGTGAGAATCCAAAGCGCGTCTATGGGGATCAGGGCGGCCCCTCGACGCGAATGGGTAATATGCAGGGCTATCGCGAAAAGTGGATTGCAGCACGTGACTATAAAGCCAGTTGGGACGCCTATAAGAAAGGCGGCAGCTCGGCAGTCAAACCTACGCGAGACCTTGAGCTAGAAACGCTCATGGGCGTTTTGAACGGCGAGATCAACATTCACAACCACTGTTATCGTGCGGACGAGATGGCCAATATGATTGAACTCGCCAAAGAGTTCGATTACGAAATTGCCGCATTTCATCACGCGGTAGAAGCCTACAAGATTGGTGACTTATTGGCTGAGAACGATGTCTGTGGTGTGGTTTGGGCAGACTGGTGGGGATTCAAGCAAGAGGCCTACGATATGGTGCGCGAGAATGCCGCGTTGCTCGATATGGTCGGTGCTTGTGCGATTATTCACTCGGATGATGAAATACAAATTCAAAGACTGCCGCAAGAGGTCGCTAAGGTGATCAGTGCCTCAAATAAAATGGGCCACCCTATGTCAGAGGCCAAAGCAATTGCTTGGCTCACCTCTAATGCCGCTAAATCATTGGGTTTAGAAGACCGAATTGGCAGCATTGAGACCGGTAAGAATGCTGACGTTGTCCTCTGGGATGGCAATCCGTTCAGTGTCTACACCAAAGCCAGTAAGGTATGGATCGATGGTGCCCTTCGCTTTGATCGCGACAACAAATCGCTATGGCGAACCAGCGACTTTAATATTGGAATTCTAACGCCAGCAGGTGATCGACCATGAACATGAACCAAACTTTTAAAGCAAATCAGAAATTGAAGCAGATCGTTATCGCCTCTATTGGCCTTAGTTTGTTAGCGTCCACTAGT
>CAZOIG010000138.1:0-2308 GCA_964579235.1 uncultured Gammaproteobacteria bacterium | reverse complement strand
CACACACGAGGTATTGCTGGATCAGGCTTGCGCCCATTGTCCAATATTCCCCACTGCTGCCTCCCGTAGGAGTCTGGGCCGTGTCTCAGTCCCAGTGTGGCTGATCATCCTCTCAGACCAGCTACGGATCGTCGCCTTGGTAGGCCATTACCCTACCAACAAGCTAATCCGACGCAGGCTAATCTAGTAGCAAGAGCTTTCAAGAAGAGGCCCTCTTTATCTCGTAAGACGTATGCGGTATTAATCCGAGTTTCCCCGGGCTATCCCCCACTACTAGGTATATTCCTACGCGTTACTCACCCGTCCGCCACTCTACTTGTTTCCGAAGAAACGTTCGCGTTCGACTTGCATGTGTTAAGCATACCTCCAGCGTTCAATCTGAGCCAGGATCAAACTCTCCAGTTCAATCGATTACTGTAGGATTTTTTCTTTTACAGCTAAAAAACGTAGCGTTACAGTAAAACTGCTACGCATAAAAAAGCTGGAGAACATCAAATACCCGGAATTGAGGACTTGAGTCTCGGTTATGTGAAACGTCTTCAAATCAAGAAAACGTCCGCACAAATTGTTTGGTTTAAATTATAAAAGAGCTTACCCAGAGCGATACCCTGCTCTCGCAGTGGTTCTGGGTGGGAAGCGCATTATACGCTTCAAACTGTCTTCGTCAACTTATTTTTTAAATAAAGTTTTCGCTTTCCAAAAGATAAAACGTCAAACGTTTTTTCCGCTGAAGCTGCGCTACGAAGGCTGCGCATTTTAACCGTTTAAGACTGGGCGTCAACCTTTTTTTAATTTATTTTTGAAGGCTTTTTTTGGCTCGAATTTGAGCTCAATTCCACGTTCAAAAATGCTTAAATCAAGGTTCGCTGTCTCAAGCGAAG
This sequence comes from uncultured Gammaproteobacteria bacterium, assembly GCA_964579235.1. Taxonomy (GTDB): domain Bacteria; phylum Pseudomonadota; class Gammaproteobacteria; order Arenicellales; family Arenicellaceae; genus Arenicella. Next base: position 1,427 of record CAZOIG010000138.1, on the reverse strand, counting down.
GCGCATTCTACTCATACAGAGTTTGGGGTCAACTACTATTTTGATTTTTTTCAAAAATAATTTTTTGGCCCTTAATTAGCCATCATAAACGGCCTAATTGGGTGGGCTACTAGGACCGTCCGTACAGGTCTTCCAAGCGCACAATGTCATCTTCACCTAAGTAGTCGCCGGTCTGCACTTCGACTATTTCTAGCGATTCGGTCTCGCTTGGGTTTCTAAGTGCGTGCACTCTACCTATTGGGATATACGTAGATTCGTTCGCTGATAGCTTAAAAGTATCCTCGCCGTTCAGCACTTCTGCCTGCCCAGACACCACCACCCAGTGCTCCGCTCGTTGATGATGTTTTTGAACAGAGAGTTTAGCGCCAGGATTAACGTGTATACGCTTTGCCTGAAATCGCTCCCCTACATCGATCGAGTCATACCAGCCCCAAGGACGATAGACTTTGCGGTGATGGCGAACTTGACTGCGATCCTGTTCACCTAAGTTTGTCACTAGCGTCTTTACATCTTGAACTTGGCTTTTATCCGCCACCAACACCGCGTCAGCGGTTTCGACAACAATTACGTTTTCTAAGCCCAACACTGCCACAACCTTTGATTCTGAAATAATATGACTGTCGCGTGTTGAGTGTGTCATTACGTCACCCTGCTTCACATTGCCATCTTGGTCTTTAATCGACACATCCCAAAGCGCCGCCCAAGACCCAACATCATTCCAACCCGCGCTCAATGCCACAACACTCGCGGAATCGGTGTGCTCCATGACCGCGTAATCAATTGAAATCGAAGGACAGGCCAAGAAGTCCTCCTTGCCAATCCTAATGAAGTCATGGTCAAACTCAACGCTAGAAAAACTTCGCCGACAGGCCGCGACGACATCGGGTGTATAGCGCTCGAGCTCTTTAAGTAAACTCTCTGGAGAAAACAGGAAAATCCCACCATTCCAAAAATAGTCGCCCTCATCAAGATATTGCTGTGCAAGCTCTGCACTAGGTTTCTCGAAAAAGGCTTCGACCTTATTTACCCCAGCGAAATCTGTAGCGCCGCCCCGCTGAATATAACCATAGCCAGTTTCCGGACAATTCGCCTCAATGCCAAAAGTCACTAAATAGCCGTTTTTTGCGGCAGGCAGAGCTTTATCAATAACCCGATTAAATTCATCTATGTCGGCAATGACATGATCGGCTGGCATCACCAGCAAAACTTCACCAGAATCCTCGCGTGATTCATTTTGTAAGTCTGCTTTCTTACTGAGATACTGGCTAAGCAACGCCGACACCGCGATCGCAGGTGCCGTATTGCGCCCCTCGGGCTCTAATAGAATACTGGCTTTTTCATAAGCATGCTGCTTCAACTGCTCAGCGACTAAAAAGCGATGCTCTTCATTGCAAACAACAATCGCAGACTCGCAATCGCCGCGAGCC
>CAZOIG010000137.1:0-1744 GCA_964579235.1 uncultured Gammaproteobacteria bacterium | reverse complement strand
GATGAAGCCTGGATTAGGTACGAAATACACCCCAATATCCACGGCGGTGATGAACTCATACTGTGCGAGTCAAAAGTCGAAGCAAAGCGCAAGGTAAAATCCTCCAACGGTCATGCTGAACGGCGGTACTTGATCAAGACCGAGTTAGTGCTGGGCAATGAACGGTGGGAAATCGACTTGAACCTGACGGATCGCGCACTGATGACTTACCCCATGTTGATTGGGAGGCAGGCCATGCAGGGTAAAGTAATGGTGGATCCTAGCCATAAGTTTTTGCTCGGTTAGGCTAAAGGTACAATTGACTTAAAGCAGGCGTTAGCAGGCCTCGAGGATGGCTGAAGCGTATTGCTACTAAGATTGTGACAAAACGTCACCAAGCCTCTATTTTGAGCTCTAATTTGCTATATTTTGTGGCGAGAGATGGATTACTAAGCAATCGAGGCCGAGACGCCAGTTGGGACATGCTCCAATGAATCAGATTACACATTCAAAGCTAGGCCTTTCGTCCTCGCGTGAATCTACGCGGATATCGGCGAATGGTGTCTTGCGCGCTATCTTGCCCACTATGGTGTTGCTGATCTGTGCCCTACTCTGGTCCAATCAAACTTGGGCCACCAACCGGCTGGAAATTAGCGTTACCAACCCAACTGCCGGCTTGCTCAGCAATCACGCTATTCGGGTTGAGTTGAACACTACCAACGCTCCTTCATTTGATTTTTCGGGAACCGGCAATGACGTTGAGGCATTCGATGACGCTCTCAACCCAATCGACTTTTTCGTAGAAAGCATAGATGACATCAGCGACACCGCGGTTATTTGGTTAGAAGTTCCCAGTGTTCCAGCCGGGCCACCGGCAACTATTGTATATCTTGACTACAACATTCCTAGTCCAGGCGGATCCAGCAGTGCTAGCGACACTTTTGCTGTGCCTGGTTTTAAGTACCACACTCAAGAATACCCAATAAGTTCGCCCGACCCAGCCAACCGAGCTGATGGTGAGGCCTTGTTTAACTTTGACACCGTAGCCGCATCTGGCTCGGGCTATGGCTGCACTCCACTCAACGCGATTACTGTGGATAATAGTGGTACCTTTGGGTCAAATGAAGACATTGGCTTTTTTATTGAAACCTTTATAGAAGTCACAACAGCCGGAACTTACGGTTTTCGATTAGGTGCTGATTTCGGGCTAGGTGGAGAACTTTACGTAAACGGCACCACGATTGAAGCAGACTGGAATAACGACCTTTGGTGGGCCAATAACTATGGCAATGGCGATGTTCTAACTGGCTCCATATTCCTCGACGCTGGCGTACACTCGCTGCGCGCTTTGGGCTTTGAACAATGCTGTGACGGCGCGTCTGGCATTCAAGTCGACCCACCCGTGCCAGCCTCTGCTAATTGGATTAACCTGAACACATCAACAGCAGGCGTGTCGCTTTAAGCGCCGTCTTGCCCCGTCACCACGTTCAGTATCGGTCCTGAGACCTCGGTGCCGGTTACGCTCGCGCATTTCACATCGCTCAAAGCTGGGCCTTTTGTGCAAGCGGATTGGACGACAGCCGATGAAACCTTTAACGCAGGCTTTAACCTTTGGACGCTCATCGTCAATGCAGAGGGCGAAGAGCGCTTGGTGCCGCTCAATCGCTTGCTGGTCCGTTCTCGCACCTTTGACTCAGCCAGTGAACAGAGCTACCAACACAAGCTAAATACGCAGCGGCTCAGTAGTTATGTAAGAGAACAACTA
>CAZOIG010000136.1:0-1810 GCA_964579235.1 uncultured Gammaproteobacteria bacterium | reverse complement strand
GGTCTCGATCGTCAAGCTTTTTTTCCTGATCGGTTCTGCGGTCTAAATCTTCTAGTTCGTAGCCACTGTAACGGTATCGGGGCACTGTCTCGACCAAAGGCAGAACAGATACCGCAGCCCTCAGTAAGTCGCGAGAATTACTTGGAGAGTAATTCGCAGATGCTCGCAGCATATCGTCTATTCCCACGCCCATAGACAAGGCGTGCAAGAACACCTGTGTCCCGGGTGTTTGCTTACTCAATAAGCGAAGCATTTCAAGTTTACTAGCCAAACTGGCTTCGCTGTAAAGATAATCGCCGAACTCAGTGTCTTGGTACTCTTCTTCACCGCTCACGACTTCTTCAGGTAATGGCGGAGCGCCTAAGGCTCTGACGTTATCAAATTCACTTTCCGTCGGCGCTGGGGCGCGGTAGCCGTCATCATCAATGTCGACTGAAGCCGACACCGACAAAGAGAGCGCAGCTGAAGCGGCATACAGTAATACGAAAAATACTGGTTTGCGCTTCTGCATAAATGAATTTGCAACTGCTTTCATACGTTTTACTCTTAAAATATCCTTCGGTTTTGTCCACGAACAGCGGTTCTGGACCTGAGTATAGCTTGGTAGTGCAAACTTCAAAACGCGACCTAAGTCGGTTTTACCTTTCGTTACAAACCCACGCTCATTAAAACCGAGCTTCGGACATGTTCAGTAAGCGATGAATTTAGACAAGCCTTACTCACACCCGCAAGCCACATTAGCTGACATTCAACCAAGAAATGTCAGGTATACTCATAATCCCGTAGTTATAAAGGTTTTAAGCCAGTTTGTCGATAAAATTCAAGCCTTTAGTGTAATCTCTTAAGACTTCAGGTACGGCAATTCGACCGTCAGATTGTTGATAATTTTCCATTATCGCGAGCAAAGTTCGACCAACGGCAAGGCCAGAACCATTTACCGTGTGCACAATTTGAGGCTTAGCGTCTCCAGAACGCATCCTTGCCATCATTCTGCGTGCCTGAAAATCCTCAAAGTTGCTGCAAGAAGAAATTTCGCGATACGCATTCTGACCTGGCAGCCACACCTCCAGATCATAGGTTTTGGCCGAAGCAAAGCCCAGATCGCCGCCACATAGATTAACTTTGCGGTATGGCAACTCAAGCGCCTTGAGAATGGCCTCAGCGTGCCCCGTTAACTGCTCTAACGCATCGTATGAGTCGTTTGGCTCTACAATCTGCACCAGTTCTACCTTGTCGAATTGATGCTGACGAATCATTCCGCGTGTATCCCGACCATAACTGCCGGCTTCTCTTCTAAAGCACGGCGTGTGAGCCACCATTTTCAGTGGCACTTCGCTCTCGTTCAGAATAACGTCTCGCACAATATTTGTAACCGGGACCTCGGCTGTGGGGATTAAGTAGTAGCCATCCTCAGCCTGAGTTTTAAACTGATCTTCCTCAAATTTAGGCAACTGCCCCGTGCCATATAGGCTGTCGGCGTTGACCAAATAAGGTACATAGACTTCAGAATAACCATGTTGATCACTGTGCGTGTCTAGCATGAACTGAGTAATTGCTCTTTGCAGTCGAGCGAGCGCGCTCTTGATCACCACAAAACGTGAACCCGCAATTTTGGCCGCTACTTCAAAATCCAATAAGCCGAGCGCTTCGCCGAGATCCACGTGGTCACTCACTTCGAAATCAAATGAAGTTGGTGTACCCCACTTCAGAATTTCCAAATTATCGTCTTCGGATTTACCCTCAGGCACAGACTCATGCGGAATATTCGGCATACCCATAGTCAAAGTCTTTAACTGAGTCTGTACTGACT
>CAZOIG010000135.1:0-11091 GCA_964579235.1 uncultured Gammaproteobacteria bacterium | reverse complement strand
AATCAATTCGGCGGCATCACAGGCGGTGTATAAGGCATCGATTGGCGCACTAATCGCCAAACTCGCTCCTCCTGAAAACACCACAGACGTAGAGCGGCTATCAGGCCATCCTAAGGCGCTGAGCACTATGGGAGCATGTTTGCGCCAAAGTTGTTGAAGTGGCGTAGCGGCAATATTGCGGCCAACCACATCCACAACCGCCCCTGGTTCATTCCAGAGTACGCTGGGGCCTGTTAAACGCCGAACTTCATCAAACTCTATATCCACGGCCTACTCTCAAACAGCTTAAGTAATTAATCCGACTCTTCGTCGCGCTCGACCACCAGTCTTACACCGCGCTCGTCGTGGACTAAACTTTGCCCAGCTTCTAACTTAAAGCTGCTTTCAACCTTCTTTTTGGTTGGTGCAGCTACAGGCTTTTCTTCAGCTTTTGCTTTGGGCTGATCATCACTGTCGCCGTAATGAATGATTTGCTTCCAGCAGCGAGTAATCTCGTCGCCCAATACCACTAATAGATCACCAACGTCGCTGTCTTCCAACGACTTGGCAATGGCTTCTTCCTCAGACGGAATCACCTGAATTCGAGATTCGTCGATGCCTTCATCAAGCAATACTTGTTTAATCATTTGCGGAACTTCATCGTCGCCCCGCCCACGTCTATTGTCGTCGGCCTTACAAATAAATTCATCAAAATGCGGCGCGACAATTTTTGCCGCCTCGGCAATGTCTTCATCGCGGCGATCGCCTGGCACAGTAACCACGATGCGACGCTTACCGCTTACATCGAGGCGAGTGGCCAAATCCGTAATGGTTTTTATTGCCGCTGGGTTATGCGCGTAATCCAAAATAACTTTAAACGGGTGCTCGTCAAAAATATTGAGTCGACCCGGCGCTTGGTAAAACGACGTATTGAAAATACGCAATCCTTGGCGAATATCATCCAAACTTGTGTCGAAGCTGTACGCCATTGCGGCGGCAAACATCGCATTTTGCACATTGTGCATCGCCTTGCCTTCGATGGTCGCTGGGATCAAGTGCGTCCAAAGCAGCGGAATATGCGCGCCGTTGTCGTACAAGGTGATCATGTCTCCGTTGATGCCAGATTCAAGCACAATAGCCAAACCGCCACTGCGAATATGTTCGCGCACCAGCCCGTGATGCGAATCCATCGTCACATAGCAAATACGTTCAGCATCGCAAAAATCAGCCATCTGCAAACACAGAGGGTCATCGGCATTGAGGACTACGCAGTCTTTTGCCACCTCAACAACGATACGTTTTACTTCGGCGAGCTGTTCTAAGGTATCTACACCACGCAGACCGAGGTGGTCTGCGCTGATATTCAAACAGGCGCCCACATCGCACTCGTTATAACCTAGGCCGCGCTTCACAATGCCGCCGCGAGCAGTTTCCATAATCGCGAAGTCAACGCTGGGGTCTCGCAATACAATTTGCGCAGCAACTGGACCAGTCATGTCGCCTTTTACGGTTAGGTGGCCATCTACATACACACCGTCGGTTGAGGTCATTCCAGTAGTAAATCCAGCACTTTTCATAATGCTGGCCAGCATTCGTGAAGTAGTCGTTTTACCGTTAGTGCCGGTGATCGCAGCAACTGGAATTTTGGCATTACTGCCCGCAGGAAACAGCATTTCCATTACCTTACCCGCCACATCGCGCGGCTCGCCTTCACTTGGCGCGACGTGCATACGAAAACCCGGTGCGGCATTGCATTCACAAATTCCGCCACCGACTTCCTTGTATGATTTACTGATATCATCGGTTAGAAAATCCACACCACCGATATCCAAACCAATCGCTCTGATCGCCCTAATCGCCATTTCGCGATTATCAGGGTGCACGATGTCGGTCACATCAATCGCTGTGCCTCCAGTCGACAAATTAGCCGTTGAGCGAAGGAAAAAGGTTTGGTCTTTGTCCAAAACCGAATTTTCATCTAAGTCGGCCTCTTCTAACAAACGCTTGGCTTGGTTGTCTAACTCTAAGCGAGTAAGCACTTTTTCGTGACCGATACCACGGCGCGGGTCTTCATTCACGATATCGATTAACTCAGAGATAGTTGATTTACCATCACCGACGACATGACCGGGCACGCGTTTGGCCACAGCAACCAACTCATTATTGACCACTAGCATACGGTGGTCGAATCCAGTGATATAGCTTTCGATGAGGACCGCGCGACTGCTGCCGAAACGTTGAGCTTCTTCAAATGCTGTTGCGACTTCGTCTTCATTAAGCAGATTAATACTGACACCGCGACCGTGATTAGCGTTGAGCGGCTTAACCACCACTGGGTAACCGATTCGGCGAGCACCGCGTAGCGCTTGCGACTCACTGTAGACCGTAACCTGCTGTGGAACGGGTAAACCCAGATCGCTCAATAAACTGTGCGTATCTTCCTTGTCGCAGGCGATTTCCACCGCAATGTGTTTAGTCTGACTGGTGATAGTAGCTTGGATGCGCTGCTGGTACTTACCGTGACCAAACTGCACTAAGCTGTAATCGTTCAGCCGCAGCCAAGGGATATTGCGCTCTTCGGCCGCAGCGACTAATGATCCGGTGCTAGGGCCGAACTCTTTCTTTTGTGCCATGCGCACAAAATCATGCAGTTCTTCCTCAAAATTGAATTCTGGATCAGCGGTTACGTCAATTAGCGCCTGCACTTCAGCCGGCATCAATTGAGTTAACAAGCGCATGCCTAAACGCCCTGCTTCAATGCCCACATCACGTTGCTTGTATTGGTATACCACGTTGTAGCAAGCCTGCTCACCCGTGCCACGTGTGCGCCCGAATGTAACGGGTGACCCCGCTAGGTTCTGTAGCTCAATAGCCACGTGTTCCCAAATGTGGCCGAACCACGTTCCTTCGTCCTCACGCAAGCGCCGTAAAAACCCGCCATCTACTCCATAAGAGCAACCGTGTTCTTGAAGGCTTGGTAACGCCGAGACTAAGCCTTCAATGAAGTCTTCACCCAGTCGTACCGAAGGCCACTCTTCGAGAGCTCCGATGTTAATCTCGTGTCGGATAACTGGAAAATGCGCATAGACATTTGGGCCTACAAATACATTGCTACTCAGTATTTTCATCAATTTGCTCTCTTAATAATTTCTAGAAGTTTAGTCCATTAAATCAGATAAGGGGCATGCCTAAACGTGCCGCAAAGCGCTACGGTGCGCTTGAAACGTGTGCTGAATGACTAAGAATACCATCTCGGCACACAAAAACTGAATGCCACCAGGATTGTGTTTACCCGATGACCAATAAAGATGGCTCCGCGCTTACAAGACTTGCGTCAAATACTCGTGTTCTGGAAGTCCAGAAGACTCACTAGTCATCAACGATGGCTTCGCGCGTATTGATATTGAAACGCCCGCCCGACGCTAAGAAATGCATCTTCAAATTGGTCAGAGTCAACGCCTCTCCAGCGCGGGCTTCAGCCATTGAAGAGTAGTGCACATCCGACGGATCGATCACCGTGATCGCGCCACTGCCTGCAACGGTAAACTCATCATCTGGAGAAATAAAGGCAGCCGTGTCTTCGTCTAGACCTAAGCCAATCAGAAACGGGTTGTACGAGACCGCGGAGAGTAAACGCGCCAAGCGATTACGTTCATTGAAATGCTGGTCGATCACTAGGGTATTGTTCAATCCCAGACCCGGCGCTAAGTTAACCCCGTCCTCGGTTGGCACCACGCCAATATTGCCGCCCGTAATCATGTGTTGAGAGACAATCGCAGCGCCTGCCGAAGTGCCTGCGTAATGCACGCCTTTCGCATTAAGCTGGCGAATTGCGGTAGCCACAGGCGTACCGCCCAAGATAGTCGACAACCTCAACTGATTGCCGCCCGTCACAAAAATCCCCTGACTGCGCTCCAATTGCTTAACGTAGTCTTCACGCTTGGCATCCGCACGATCGGTAATGGGCAGTGTTACGGCATTGCGCACGCCCAAATCGCTAAAAATATCTTCATAGCGTTCACCGGTATCAGCAAGCTGTGACGCAGTTGGAATAATGCTAATCGTTGCCTCATCGCCGCCACAAAGGTCGATGAACTTTTGCAGGATCTCAGGGTTGTTGATTTTTTCTTCAGCGCCGCCAATCGGGATTACGTATCCACGTTGTACGCCATTTACATTCGGAGAAGGCATAGGATTATTCAAATGTTCCTTTAATAATTTGTTCTTGTTCAATAACGTGCCAGCGGCCGAGCGCCATAACGTGATCAACTTGGCCGCTGTTATTAAGTAGTACGAGATCTGCGTCGCTGCCGACCTGAATACGGCCTTTTGAGTGCAGACACATCAGATCGGCGACATTGCTGGTGAAGCACGGAAGAAAGGTTTCGATACCCAGTGGCGAATCACATAAGTCATAAAAGACCTGCGTCATCGCCGAAGAGTTTGCAAAATCCATTTTTAGCAGACGACCGTGGGCATCAAAATCTGGCAAGCAACCTCCACCATCAGAGCTAACGGTTAGCTTAGTTGGGTCGCAGCCCTCGTTGAAATATTTCAAAACCGCATCTGCGGGCTCGTAACCTACGTCGCCTGTCTCGAATGCTGTTATATCAATGGTGCAACCAAGCTTCGTGAGTTCGCAGGCTTCGTCAAACAAGGCGCGGCGTCGGTTTACATGAGTAGGATTAAATACTCGCGGCGGTATTTCAGACTCAGAGAGCGCCTGACGAACTAACTCAAGACCACGTTCACCGTCGCCAAGGTGCAGATGGATCACGCCAGCTTTACCGGTCATCAAATGCGCCACATGCGCCTCTGAGGCTACCTTTAAAAGCTCATTCAAAGTGGGTTGGCTAGAACGGTGATCGCTGATCGCTAATTCACCCACGGCAATTACGGGTTCAATAAATACGATATCGCTGCGCGCTGAGCCAGTTAGCGTCGTGAGCGGTAAATGATAACCACCCGTGTAGCAATAGGCAGACATGCCTTCTTCACGAAGCGCATAGACTTGAGCCACTACCGACTCTGTATTGCGCACGATGTCGTCTGTGCCTAGCAGGCCCACAACAGTTGTGACACCAGCACTGGTGAATTGACTGATGGGTACCGCAGGTACGCGCGTTGCGAAACCGGCCTCTCCGCCACCACCCGTGATATGGGTATGGGCATCGACAAAACCGGGGATCAGGACGCGCCCTTGAGCGTCGATGCGCTCTACTAAATCAGCATCCACTTGCGGTGCTTCTTTACTGATTGAAAGTATTTTTCCGCCGCCCACTAACACGCTCTGAACGCCCATAGATTCTGGAGCGTACAGATCAGCATTTTCGATCAAAATCAGTGGCTTACTAGACATAATATTGGCCTTAGCTTCGGCGTTATTGATATCGGCAGTGCTCGTAAAAACAGCACAAGAAGATCAGGCGCGCATCCTAATCCAACAGGGCTTCAAGAGAAAGCAAATTAGCGCGAAAAAACGATTATTCGGCGTAAATCGTGGTGCGATGCAAGAGTCGATCAAAGCCCTCATAACCACCATTTGCCTTGTGTAATACGCTACGGTTATCCCATAAAACCAAGGTGTTCGCTTGCCATTTGTGATGATATTGAAATTCTTCTCGAGTTTGCCATTCATAGAGCTGCGTCAATAAGGTCATAGCCTCTTCCTGCTCCATTCCCTCAATGCCAACGATATAACCAATGCAACCAAATAGCGCGTCTTTGTGCGAGTCTGGATGAGTCTTAATTAAAGGGTGTGGGTACACGTCTTTGGCCTTCTCTGAGTAGACGATTCGCATACTTCGATCGTCGCCATCACCCACCCCATACGCGCCCTCCGGTGAGTACGCCAAGACAGCGCTATGTAATGCATTTAAACCGTTTAGGCGATCGCGTAGCGAGCTGGGCATAGCCTCTAGAGCCTTATGCTGATTAATAAAACTCGTGTCTCCGCCCGCCGGCGGAATGGTGATGCCATACAGTAATGTGCCGATCGGTGGTTCCGCCAAAAAACTCCAATCGGTGTGCCACGCTTCAGCAAACAAAGGAGCCTGCTCATCGGCGCGGCGCGAGACCGCACAAATGTGCTCGCGGCCATCAATTGGCTCGAAAAAAGGTTCCTCGCCAAACCGACCGAAACTCTGGGTAATGCGTTCTAAATCATCATCGCTCAAAGCTTGATCAGGAAAGCTCAAGACGTGGTGTTCCCACCAAGCCTGCCGCAAAGCATCGAGCGTTGCTACGGTCAGCTCTTGACTCAAATCGACACCTTCAACGATCGCGCCGCAGGCTTGCTTAGATGGGGTTACTGTAAACATGATTGAACCGTTCCAAATTAGGGTTGGTTGATCACTTTAAATCAAACGAGAGTACATATGCAATCCAAGCGCGTGCTTGCATGCTTCCCCCAATGCCTAGCCAAAGGTTAAGTTGCTTCGCGTCTGAAGCACTTTTAGCTATACTCGGCTTGCGCCCCTTTTTGAGCTTTAGGCTCGCAGCCCCAGCTGGTCCGTATGACACAAAATAATAATTTGCTTAGCTCCGCAGCCACCTCGGCCTTGGCCGGCATGGCCCGAGGTATAGAAAAAGAAGGCTTACGCTATACGCGGACTGATGGTCTTATCTCACAATCCGGACACCCAGCCAGCTTAGGGTCTACTCTTACTCATCCCTACATCACGACTGATTACTCGGAAGCGTTACTGGAATTCATCACTCCAAAACAAGAGTCCATCGAGTCGAGTCTCGAATGTTTAAGCGAGCTGCACACCTTCACCTTAAGTAAAATCGATGGTGAACGAATCTGGCCAGCCAGTATGCCTTGCATACTTGATGGGGCAAAAAGCATACCCATTGCCGAATACGGCACTTCGAACGTCGGTGTTATTAAAAACATCTACCGTCGCGGCTTAGATGTCCGTTACGGGCGTATTATGCAGGCGATTGCTGGCATTCATTACAATGTGTCCTTGCCACAGGCCTTTTGGGAGGCTTATCAAGAACAACTCGGTGAGCACGGTTCTACTGACGACTTTCGCTCGGCGCAATATTTTCATTTGATCCGTAATTTTCATCGCCACTCATGGGTTTTATATTACCTATTTGGAGCGTCACCAGTACTGGATGCGAGCTTCTTTGATCAACGTGAGCCGAATCTAGAAGCCTATGGCGAACGAACCTGGGGACTACCCTATGCAACCTCGTTGCGCATGAGCGACTTGGGCTATACAAATTCTGCCCAGCAAGACCTACATATTGGCTATGACTCGCTGCAAGACTACATTCGAACTCTGTCCCACGCAGTGCAGCAGCCCTATCCTGCATACGAGAAGATCGGGGTCAAAGACGCGCAGGGTGAATACCAACAACTCAATGCAAATATCCTTCAAATCGAGAACGAATACTACAGCGAGATTCGCCCAAAACGAGTTGCCAACAGTGGCGAACGACCAGTTGAAGCACTTGAACGTGGGGGCGGGGAATACATCGAAGTACGTGCTTTGGATATAAACCCGTTTATGCCAATCGGTATGGACGCGCAACAATGCCGCTTTATCGACGCGTTTGTATTGCATTGCTTGGTCTCACACAGTGCAGCACAATGTCCCAATGAGTGGGCTGAGATTGCGCGAAACCGAAGCACTGTGATTAAACAAGGCCGCCAACCCGGCTTAGAGTTAACGTACTGCGGAACCCGTAAAACTGTGAAAGACTGGGTTAGCCAAATTCTGGATGCCACGGCCGAGTGCGCCAAACACTTAGATACAGCGCATGGCGGTACGGCCTACGCTGATGCGGTCTCGGCGCAGCGAGCTAAGGCCGAAGACCCTGCCAACACGCCGTCAGGTCAAATCATGACAAAGATAAATCAAGGGCAAGAGTTCTATGATTTGATTAGCTCTTTGTCTGAGCAACACGCCGAAGAATTACTCAGCGCCGGTCTGAGCGAAAATCGTGCACGCACCTTAGATGAAGCAGCCGCAAAATCTCTTCAAGAGCAAAAAGAGCGAGACGCGCAGGTCGAGCAACCTTTCGACGAGTTTTTAGCGGATTACAATGCACTCTAGCCCAACCCAGTAGTTGCTCTGCGGCGCTTCTAAAGCTGCTGCAGATTTGTAATACTGAGTTAGAAGCGGCCCCAGACGCCGGCCTCACAAACAAATCTCTAAATTGTGGAGCGCCATACGGGGCCCTATTCTCAGCTGATCGAATGACTGGTTGAGTAATTAATTTGGAGGGCACCCCATGAATTACGTGTTGATCATCGACTCTGTCGCATGCCTACCCTACGCGGAAATACAGCGACGCAAGCTAGAGGTCATTCCCTTATCGATCATTGTCGAGGGTAAAAAGTACATCGACACACACGACGAACAGATACTGGGCGGGCTGCATAAGAGCGGCCTCATAAATGTTGATACCGAGGCAAAAACCATTTCCTCGACGGAAGCTGACATTCGGCACTATTTGTTCAAAGAAATTCTCCCCAAATACGACGTCGCCTTGTGCCAAACCCTCGGTATGGCCTATAGCCCTATATACGAAAGCTATCGATCGGTTACCTTTAAAGTAGCGCAGGACGCACAACGAGTGCGACAAGAACACAATATTAATCGACCATTTCAAATGAGCTGCATGAGCTCGGCAAGCCTCGCAGCGGGACAAGGTTTGTTAGCAATTTATTCGGACGAATTACTCAAAAAATCGAGCGCTTACAATCAAGCGAAAGAATCCATTGAGAATTTTAAGCAGTACATCAAGTCGTTCACCATCGTGCGTGACCCAATCTACACTCGACAACACGCCAAATCGAAAGGCAATGACACAGTTTCTTACCCAATGGCGTGGGTTGCAGACAAGCTGAATTTGGCACCTATTGGAAACAACCAAAATGAGGAGATCCATGTGGTTGATGTTAAAAGCCGCGGTTTCGAAAACTCAGTGTCTCGCGTATTGGCCTATTGCTGCGAACACGCGCAAGCGGGGCTTAAAATGCCTTGGATCAACATCAGCTACGCTGGAGACCCTGCTACACTGCCTGAGTTCGATAACTTTTTGCGCCTGCAATCGATTTGCAATGAGAACGGCATTACACTACTCACTGGCGTCATGACGATGGGTGCGGGCATCAACCTAGGCCCCGGCAGCATGTCTGTCGGTATCGCGCCAGAAGCGCAAGATACCGCGCCCTAGCGTGGACTATAAAATCCCACACACAGACCACCGGATACGGCAACATATACAGCAATACTATGGAATCACTGCTTTCTTCGATTGAAACAGTTTGGAATACCAAACTGTTCACTACCTCGTCAGGATTTTTCATTTCAGTCGAGGGCATTATGTTGGTTTTGTTTGCCATGTTAGGCGGCTACCTGCTGAGTCGCTTCACCGAGTTTCTTTTAGCCAAACGCTTAGCCAACAGCAAAATGCAGGCTGACGTGAAGCACTTGATCAAGCGTATCTCGTTTTACTTCATCTTAGTTATGGTCGCATTGACCATACTCAGCGTATTGGGGATTCCGATCACAGCCTTTGCCTTTGCCACTGGTGCAATCGCGATTGGCGTGGGTTTCGGTGCCCAGAACATCATCAACAACTTTATTAGTGGCTGGATTCTGATTGCCGAACGGCCGATTCGAATCAACGATTTTATTGAGGTTGAAGGCAGCATAGGTACCGTTGCAGAAATTGGTACACGCTCAACACTGATTCATCGAACCGACGGCGTTCATATGTTGGTACCTAACAGCAAACTACTAGACACTACAGTAATCAACTGGACCCTATTGGATCGAAAAATTCGCACCTCAGTCAGAGTTGGCGTGGCCTATGGCACCGATCCAACTATCGTGATGGAATTACTTAAAGCGTGTTTGGCGGAGCAAGATAGCATTCTTGATGATCCTGAGCCTGAGTACGTATTCGAGGACTTCGGCGACAGCGCGCTGATTTTCGACGTGTACTTTTGGTGTTATGTTATGGGGCAAAAGACAATGCGTTCAATCCGCAGCGATCTGCGTATTACTATGGCGTCCAAGTTCAAGGAGCAGGATATAGTCATTGCCTTCCCTCAACTTGACGTGCATTTGCACAAATTGGATGCATAAACGGAACCATCACTATGACCTTCCTGTATCAGTACTACCTTGAAACAGACAAATCGAGCACCAAGCTCGACCCTTCAAAGCCTGCACCAGCTCGCAGTGGCAGCACGCTTTGGCAGCATGTCGATCTTTCAAATCCGGCAGGAAGAGAATGGCTCGAGAACGAGGCACAGCTCGACAAATTAACCGTACAAGCGCTGGCAGCTGAAGAAACTCGTCCTCGTTCCTTAGCTTCAAATAACGGCATGTTGGTTGTCCTGCGCGGGGTCAACCACAACCCAGGCGCGGACCAAGAGGACATGGTGTCGATTCGGTTCTGGATAGAGAAAAACAGAATCATCAGTGCACGCTTACGTAAACTATTAGCCGTGCAAGACATTATCGCTGCGATGGAGACTGGTCAGTCGCCAAGATCTTCAAGCGAATTCTTAGTCACCGTAATCGAATTATTGGCAGACAGAATCGGTGAGTTTGTAAACAGGATTGAAGATGAATTAAGTTTGACTGAAGACGAACTGGAAACCATCAAAGCCAGTGAAATGAGAGCAAGACTTGGTGATCTACGCCGCCAAATTGCCTCAGTCAGGCGATTTCTAGCGCCGCAGCGGGACGCCTTAGATCGCCTCTATCGCATAGAGAACGATCTTATTGAAGAACGTGACCGTCAAAAACTACGCGAAGAATCCGACCGCGTGTCTCGCTACTTAGAAGATTTAGATCTGGCTAGAGAGCGTGCTTTGGTGCTGCAAGAGGCTTTCTTGAGTCAAATAGCGCAGCAACAAAATAGTCGAATGTATGTGTTGTCGATTGTAACTGCGGTATTTCTACCCCTGTCGTTCTTAACAGGCTTACTGGGCATGAACGTAGGCGGCCTGCCGGGTGTAGACAACGCGGACGGGTTTGGGGTTGCAGCCCTGTTGATGCTCGTACTCAGTGTGATAATCCTTATCCTACTAAAATTGAAAAAGTGGATTTAGTCGCACTCTGCATTACTCTAAGCGAC
>CAZOIG010000134.1:0-3206 GCA_964579235.1 uncultured Gammaproteobacteria bacterium | reverse complement strand
AGGCGCCTAAGGCATTGCCTTGTCGGCCTACGGCTAGAATCAACACACTCGCAATTAAGCTGAGTAGCGCGATGGTTTGAATAGATGAAAACATAAGTGAACTCCTAGCGGAACTTTATTTCCTCCGCCCTGTTGTTGCTTTATTTCATCATACTGCAAACCTGTGCTCGTTATAAAGTGGCAATAAAATGGCTCAGAAGTGGCTTTCTGAAAGCCACCAATAATCGACGCCTACAGCGCTGAAACTAGCGCCTAAAGCCAGTTGGCGTCAGCGTTTGGTGTGCTTTTCGATGTAATCGATCATTCCCTCGGCGCTTTCCAATGGCTGTTTGCCCAGGCTTTCTATCACGCCAGCTTTGTCCGCTGCGCTCTTATTTTGGCTGGTTTTCCAAGCACCTTGAAGCGAATCAATGGCAATTTCGATTCCAACTATGCCGCGCAGCATGCGTTGGATGTAGTCGTCGGGCGCGTCGTTAACGCTCCATGGTTGAGTTTGCCTGGCCTCTTGTTGATTTGTGAGTGCCTGTAAATGATTGAGCAGCCATTGGCTATCACGCTTTATCGTTGGGTGCCCCGAAGCATGAACTACTGCGTAATTCCAAGTGGGAACGGCTTTACCATGCTCGGCCTTACTTGGGTACCAAGAGGGCGATATATAAGCTTCGGCACCTTGAAAAACGACCAATGACGACTGCGCGCCCTCGAGTTTGCGCCACACCTCGTTGGCAATGTTGACGTGCCCTTGCAGCACACCCAAACCATCGCTTGTTTCAAGCAGCACAAAGGGAATGTGGTGCACTTCAAGCTCACCATCGAATGAGGTGATCCATGTTCCCAAAGGGTGAGATTTGATCAAGGCATGCAACACTCTCGTGTCATTTTCTTGAAAATGTTTAGGTACGTGCATGAATCTAATTCTGGCCAACTGTGGGTGATAAGCGAGGTTCTAAAGTGTAGCCTAAATCCTATGCTCTAGTTTCTCGTGCTCTCCAAAAATTACGGAGTGCGACTCCTAGCGCTCAATACGCCTTGGCTTTGAATAGTTTGAAAAAGTAGTAGGCGAACGCGACCAAAAATAAGGCATCGCCGATCACAATTACAAACACAACGGCGCCCGCGATACCTGCTGTATAGAGTTTCAGCAAGGTTACGATGAATCCTAATTTGCCAATACCGCCGGTAAGCACTACGCCAAAATGTCTGAAGGGGTCACGCGCAACAATTAGGTAACCGATGAAGTAAGTGAGCGTTGTTCCCCAAGCGCCCTGATACACCGCAAACATCAGTGGGTCGCTAAGTTCCTGCTCAAATATAAGCTCGAAAGTGAAGGCTGTATTGAAGAAACCCAATATCGCACCAGCGAGGTTCCATTCTGCCGCGATGATAAACAGATGTTTGAACGCAGCACTAGCGCCCTTGATTTCTTGGTTTGTGGAAGGAGTGAGAGTCATAGTCTATTGCCATTAAGAGTGAGTGATTGATGGCGACAGCATGACGATAAACACCGACTCGGGCATTTACATAGGTTGATGAAAACGCAGTTATTTCAGTTTTTGGCGAATCCGGCTGAGTTGGGTTGGGCTGATGCCCAAGTACGAGGCGATATGGTATTGAGGAATGGCATCTTCAAAACCTGGATGTTCCTGCTGAAAAATAGCGTAACGATCTTTGGCTTCCATTAAGGCCATTTCGAGCTGCTTTTTCTCAGTAGAGACAAAAAACTGTTCCGCAATTTTGCGACGTAAATGCTCAATCTCGTAATTGTTGACGGCAAAGTGTTCAATTACCGAGTAGTCTGCGCGCCAAATCAGGCAATCACTTAAAGCTTGTTGCGGCAGTTGGTTGGGTTCTTTAGTGATCAGAGACACGTATGAGCCAATAATCGCGGGCGCGGTAAACAAAGTCTTTGTGTATTCGCGACCAGCCTCATTTACGTAAAAAGCTCGAACTACCCCGCTTTCTAAAAAGGCGATTTCATTGGCGACTACGCCTTGATCAATAAAGTATTCGCCTTTAGCCAGCCTGCCGGGTTTGAACACAGCAGTGAGCACATTTTGTGTTTGTTCCGAGAGCGGGCTAATTCGGTTTAGATAATCGGCAATGGAGTGCATGAGGCTGTTATTGCTGTTGAGGAGGTGCTGAGTCTATTTTCTGAGTCGTGGCATGGTGAGCATTAAACTATTCTAGCGTAATAGTGAGCTTGGGATCGCAAGTTGAGCTCAGAAGTGGTCGTCTGAGGTTCTAAACCAAGAGCCAAAGCTTTAATAAAGTTAATGTAATTGATAACGATTCGCATTTGCATGAATGTAGAAATCGGTCTATACTTCTCTCAAGTTAATCAATAACTTCTTAACTCGACCCGAAACGCCATGTTTGTTTGTCTTTGCAAAGCTGTAACAGATCACGATATTCGCAACGCTGTAGAAAGCGGTGTGAGTTCGTTTGATGAGCTCAAAGATGAGCTCGAGGTAGGCACCAACTGCGGTCAGTGTGCTTGCGAGGCTCAGTCGATTTTCGATGACAAGATCGCTAGCGAAGCCGCTAAAAGAGGTCCTGTTAACGCCCCAGCTATTCACCTCGGCACGAGTTCATAGCCTGCTAGTTAATAGTCTGCTAGTTAATAGTCTGATTAGCCGCGCGACACCCGCACTCGACTATCCACTACGTTTAACTTTAAGCTTTTTCTGAAGTTTCGGTGCGGACATTTATGCGCTCCAATTAAGGATCACCTTGCCCGATTCCCCCGACGCCATGGCATCAAAGCCTTGTTGAAAGTCGTCGATCTCAAATTCATGGGTAAGCAGCGGGCTTATATCCAATCCGCTTTGAATCAGGCTAGCCATTTTGTACCAAGTCTCAAACATTTCTCGGCCGTAAACCCCTTTGATTTCCAAGCCTTTGAAAATCACCTTAGACCAATCAATCGCCATTTCTTGCGACGGAATACCCAGCATGGCTATCTTGCCGCCATGGTTCATGGTTTCGAGCATGGAGGTAAAGGCGCTAGGCACACCCGACATCTCGAGCCCCACGTCAAAACCTTCGGTCATGCCTAAGTCGCTGATGGTGTCGGTCAGAGACTCAGTTGTTACATTAACGGTCCGCGTTGCGCCCATCTTTTTGGCTAAATCTAAACGGTACTGATTAACGTCGGTGATCACTACGTGGCGAGCGCCGACGTGTTTCGCTACGGCAACCGCCATAAT
>CAZOIG010000133.1:0-2752 GCA_964579235.1 uncultured Gammaproteobacteria bacterium | reverse complement strand
AATCATGATCATCAGAGCGCTTTTATAAATATTGTCGTTAAACGCGCCTAAGAACTGTGTCGCAAAATAAGGTAGAAAACGGCGTTGCGTGAGCAAATTGTTACTCATACGGAAGGGTCCACATAGGTTTATTGTTCTGTTAGGTTTAAAATACCATTTACGCCAGCGTTTGAGTAGCGACTAGCTCAGGCTAATATCAACTTAAAGTCCACCTCAAAATCCACCTTTAAGTCCACCTAAAGCAAGCTTGTTTACTCTGATAACCATTGTGACCCTAGCCCCAAAAAAGTGAATCAAGTCGACTTTCTCATTGTAGGTCAGGGACTGGCCGGTTCACTGCTCGCCATGCGGCTGTTACAAGCAGGTCAGCGCGTGCAGGTAATCGACAATCGGCACCTCGGCTCTGCATCACAAGTAGCCGCCGGCATTATCAATCCGATCACAGGTCATCGCCTCAACAAGACGCACGGCTTCGACACCTACATCGAAGCGGCCTTGGATTGCTACTCTAGTTTAGAGAAACGACTGGAGGCGAACTCGATTGTGAGGCCGGTTAAACAAGTCAGGCTGGTCAAAAACCCCGGGCAAGCCGAGTATTTGCAAAAGCGCTTGAACGATCCTGATTATCAACGTTTTATTAGCGTGTCCGAAAAGCAAAATACACACACGCCCAAGTTGCAGGACTTGGGGTTTGGGGCAATCGGTATCAAGCAAACCTGGCTGGTCGATGCGCCGCGGCTGCTAAGCGTAATCAGCCAGCATCTCGACTCTCTTGGCGCTCTGCGACAAGAGCCTTTCGCCTACACTAAACTCCAACTCACTTCTAATGGTGTGCTTTATCAAGACACCACGGCGAAAGCGGTTATTTTTTGCGAGGGCTATCAAGCCATTTACAATCCTTGGCTAGAGCACTTACCGTTTAAATTGTCACGTGGTGATGTACTGACGGTGGAACCAAAGGAATTAGACCCTTACCGTGAGTCACAAGCCATAAATCAAGAGCTGCAAATGCTGAACTGGGGATCGTGGCTGGTACAAGACCAACATGAAGCGAGCGACGCAACGCGCTTTAAACTCGGCTCAAGTTACGAGTGGAATTCGTTGGACCTGCAGGCGAAAGCGGAGAACGCCACCAAACTCCTAGCAAGCGCAGCTCTCAACACTGGGGAAAAAATGAACCTCATACGCCATCAGGTGGGCATCAGACCAACAACCACGCAGCGCCGTCCATTTATAGGCCCATTATCAAACCTAGACCACGCATACTGTTTTAATGGCTTTGGCAGTAAAGGCTGCCTTTTGATTCCCTTCTATGCAGAGCATTTGGTTTCGCACCTACTTTGCGCAAGCCAAATTGACGAGGAGCTTAGTAAATGGGTTTAACGCAAATAGCGCATGCGCAAATTCAAGAGCACTTCGCTTCAGTTTCTAGCCCACAAAGCTATGAGGGCTATAGGGCTGGCGATAGTGAGAAATCAAGTTTGGGTCTGGCCATCGATGCGACCTGCGGGAATGGACACGACACCTTGTTCTTACTGCAATGTGGCTTTGCGCCCGTAATTGGCTTTGATGTGCAACGGCAAGCGATCGAAAACACTCAGCGACGCTGCGCCGAAGCAGGGTTTGCCGAGCTTCGTCTACTCCATACTGGCCATCAAAACATGCATCAGGAGCTGAACGAGCTCGGATTGAATCAGGCTCCACAGTGTGTGGTGTTCAACCTAGGTTACTTACCGAGTGCAGATAAACAAATAACGACGCAAGCAGACTACAGCGTGAAAGCGGTTCAACAAGCCGCAGGCTTGCTCGCCACTGGCGGTCTGATCACGATAATCTGCTACCCAGGACATAGTGCCGGGCTGCGTGAAACAAACGATGTAATAGCGTTACTCACCGAATTGGCACAAAGCGAGACCTTCACTCTGGCGAGGTATGATTCGATTAATCCTTCTCCAACCACCCCCATCTTACTGACCCTTGCTAAACACTAGCGCACCACAACGTATTGTTTGCCTGACGGAAGAAACCACCGAACTGCTGTACAGCATTGGTGAACAAGACCGAATCGTTGGGATTTCTGGCTTTACCGTGCGCCCGCCTCAGGCGCGCAAGGAAAAGCCTAAGGTTAGCGCGTTCATCAGCGCCAAGATCGATAAGATTCTCGATCTAAAGCCTGATCTAGTGTTGGGCTTTTCAGACCTACAGGCGGATATCGCCGCACAGTTGATTAAACACGGCGTAGAAGTCTACGTGTTTAATCAGCGTTCAGTACCTGAAATATTCAAGATGATGCGCACTTTGGGTCGCATTGTAGATGCCGCCGAGAAAACCAACGCGTTTGTGAGTCAACTAGAGCAGAACCTCGAGAGTATTAGAGCAAAAGCGGCTCTGTACCCGGTGAGACCTAAAGTTTATTTTGAAGAATGGTATTAACGATATCAATCACTAAATTTATATGGACAGCCCAGAAAACCAGTTAGAGCTTTGCTTGTCGGCATTTTCCACTAAAACTCATAAGTCTTCACTTCACTACTTTCCTGTAGACAAGCACACTCTATATTTGTCCACAGTTAACCAATTATCAGATACTAACAATATCCGTTTTTGTGTTGACTAATCAAACTCGAGCTTATTTGGGATATTTAAGTTTGTGCTCTGCGGCAAACTTAGAACGCCGCATAAAATCCATTCTACGACCCTACCTCGCCAACGTAATTACCAGTTAATATACTTTGCAGAAAGTGTTTTAAAA
>CAZOIG010000132.1:0-9309 GCA_964579235.1 uncultured Gammaproteobacteria bacterium | reverse complement strand
CGGCACCATCACTCGCAAGACTTTTCAAGGTGCCCAGACCATGTATTGCATTGATTTAGATTGTGGCGAACAAGTGCTCGCACTTGCCTCAAGCCATGAAGACTATGCAGCAGGTGGCGAGATCGGAATCAAGGTCAATGCTGAACATCTCGTCTGCTTCTGAGCTGAGTCATGCCGCCTCGCTACCTAGCTGAGCTCGTTTTATTGGCCGCACTTTGGGGTGCCTCGTTTATGTTTATGCGCATCGCCACACCAGAGTTTGGCGCGATTGCCCTGATCCAACTACGTGTAAGCCTCGCCAGTCTCGTCTTGCTGCCTATTTGGTTTATTCGAGAGCGCCAAAACCTTAGCAATATCAACGAGCACTGGAAGCCACTCGCTGTAGTTGGCGTTTTAAACTCTGGCATACCCTTCGTTCTATTTGCCTTTAGCACGCTTTACATCACGGGAGGTTTCTCAGCGATTCTCAATTCCACGGCTCCAATTTGGGGCGCATTGATAGGCTTCTTATGGATCAAAAACAGAGTGAGTCGCTCCGCCGTGGTTGGATTGAGTCTTGGCGTATTAGGAGTTCTAGTTTTAGTCTCTGGCTCATTGACCCAACCAAGTGGTAGTGTGGTTTGGACACTGCTTGCAATAACCGCGGGTACAGCAGCAGCTTTCTTATACGGCATCGCGGCCAACTACACAGGGGTTTACCTAAAAGGTGTATCGAGTTTGGGCATTGCGACCTATAGCCTAGTCGCAGCAAGCATCTTTCTGATACCGTTTACACTTGCCGCATTGCCAGATGGCCCAATATCAACCCAAGCTTGGCTCGCGGTCATCGCGATGGGCGTACTGTCTACGGCGTTCGCAAACATACTCTATTTTGATTTACTCGAGAACGTTGGCAGCTCCAAAGCATTGACTGTGACTTTTCTGATTCCAGTATTTGCCAGCATTTGGGGGGCTGTATTCATCGATGAACAAATTACCGGGTTTATGTTAATCGGTGGCGCTATCATTTTGTTAGGTCTAGCTCTGGTTACCGGCGTCGTGCGACTCAGCACTATTCTGGGCAAGAGTGACTAGCGAGGCCAGTTGCAAAGAATGACGCTTGGACCCAAGCAAGCAACACGCGTTAGCTCACCCTCTTTCGCGTTAGCTCACCGTCTTAAGAGCAACACGGGCGAAAAACACGTATTGCTATAATTTAAGCTCAGCATTGATTGCAGCTTGCGCGAGCTTTGATTTTTCAAGTAGGTCGTCAGACTCCTGCAAAGAGAGAATATTTTGGCCTATCCAAAAGCGCAATTGAGCTTCAATGTCTTGATCAGCGCGAATGTCATCGAGCATTTTGATCGCAGCTCCTTCATCTAAATCTTCCACGCAATCTCTAGAAGCCTTTTCGATCCGATTTGGATCGATTAAATGGCAGCGACCCCACATCGCCTCCACCGCATCTAATGAAAAATAACTCCGTACAGTTTCGCGATATTTTGGTGGGGTTAAATAAACGAAGGAGAACCCTAACTGCGTTGCGTAGAAACTCTCAACTTGCGACCGCGTTTCCGGATTGCTTGGCAAGCCTAAACGTATCATTGCTTGAAACGTGGAATCCTGCATGGGAAAACCCCACACTTGCGATGCATGGAAAAAATCCACGAGTAAACCCGCACAATTACTTCTGCATGCCTCTTCAGCTTCTAAGAACGACAATGCTCTTCCACCCGCATCAATGATGGTGGCCATGTACTGCTGTTGAGACTCAACAACAAGCACATTAATGTCTACCTCTGCTTTTAGTTGCTCAAGATATCCTTGCTCTTTTGCTTGGAAGGCTCTGACCTCATTCCAATTGGTGACTTGCATACCAATAAAAACACCGCCAACGACAATCAAAAAGTCTAATACAACCGCAAACCAGTTTTGCTCTTTCAGGTGTTTTGTAATTCTGCGTAGTAACACTCTTCACTTCTCCAAAATTCGACACGCACGTCTATTGTTTGTTCAAAACAACCACAAGGCGGGGGTGTAACTAAAACTAATACGAAATAGAGCAGCGAGCGTAGCAGACAAGATAAGCAATAAAAAGTCGTACCTTAGTTGAGAGTATGAGTCGCAAAAAACTAAAACCTGAAACTTCGCTTAAGTCTTAAACACACTGGCGATGTCTTGTGCCACATCCTTTGAGGCTCTTGGGCGCTTGTAGTCTGTGGAAACAACCAAAATAATTTTCTTGGATTTTACGTCAATGAGTTTCAAGGTTGTCGCCTGCAGGCCTCTCTTTTCTTCAGCGCCAAAGCCAAAAAAACCCAGAGAGGTATTTCGGCGAGATTCAACCGAACCCACAAACAGTGCGTCTAAGCCCGCCTTCCTTGCCCCATCAATCACCGCACCATTTACGCTGCCATATCCATAGTCATTGAAATGACCTTTGTTTAACGTCACCTCTTCTACTTGCATGCCAAGATGGAGGAACTCCTTCATCAAATTATTTTCAAAAGTAGCTGCGGCACCACTCGCCTCAATATCCCCTTGATTGTCTGTAATGACAAAGGCGACCGACTTTAGGTTTTTAACGGATGAGTGGTCGAATCCTTTTCGAAAAACCAATTCAACGTCTTTTACTCGACCTTGCAGCGTGTCATAGGCAAAGCGCGCGGCCTCGCCGATTGATGCAGATGCGCCAAAATAACCCAGCGACGAGCATGCGCTTAAACATAGCATCGCGGGAAGTAAAACCGTCAGTGTTAGATATCTTTTCATTTAACCCCTCCATGGGTATAAGTTTTGGGTTTAAGTTTTCACTTGAACCCAGATTACGACAGCCGTGGGAGGGGGTCTAGATTTAAAAAATCTTGGGAAAAGACTTAGCCTTCAGAAATAGGCGGGTGATAAATAACCTGAACCACGTTTCCCTCAGGGTCGCGGCAATAAAAACTGCGCGCGCCGTCTCTATGCGTTTTAGGTTCATTCACTAGGTCTACGTCATTCTCACGCAAAAATGCATACCAATCATCGACCACATCGATGTCATCGATGATAATTCCTGTGTGGTCTAAGGTCTGCGCCCTACCACCACGATCTCTCACAACATGCAGAGCGAGATTATCAATCCCGCTGCTGAGATACACATTTTCAGGGTCAGGCCGCCACTCAACTTCAAAACCCAGTAAGTCGACATAAAAGTGTTCCATGGCTTCGATATTTTCCACGTTGAGGGCAACGTGGCGTAAGCCTGCATGCTTTGGTCTAGGTAGTTTGCTCATGTTAATCCTGATCGCTTATTCAACAATTTCGTGAGAATGAGTAATGTCCGCAGTTTTTCCCAACATGATTGAGGCGGAGCAGTATTTTTCAGCCGAGAGCTCGACCGCCTTAGCAACCGCTTTATCGCTTAAGCCGACACCGCTGACCTTAAAATGCAGGTGAATCTTGGTAAATACTTTAGGGTCGGTATCTGCTCGCTCTGCTGAGATTTCAGCCACACAACTCGCGACTTCTAAACGACGCTTGCGCAAGATAAACACCACATCGTAAGACGCACAGCCTCCCATGCCAATCAGTAAGGTTTCCATCGGTCTTGCGCCGAGATCCTGCCCACCGCTTTCTTCCGGACCATCCATAGGGATTGTATGCCCAGTTTCTGTTGTGCCCACGAAATGGACACCGCTCTTGAATTCAATAGTTGCTTGCATACAATTTTGCCATTCTAATCAGTTTAAGAATTAGGCGAAAAATAATTCGCCTAGCTTTTGACCCGGATCGACCGAGCGCATAAACGCTTCACCCACCAAAAAGGCGTGCACGTCATGACGTCTCATCAAGCTTACGTCAGCTGGCGTGTGAATGCCGCTTTCAGTCACAACCACGGTGCCCTGTGGGATGCTCTCGAGTAAGTCGATTGTGGTACTTAAGGACGTCTCAAAGTTCCTCAAGTTACGATTGTTGATACCAATCAATGGTGCGTTTAACGCCAGCCCGCGTTCGAGCTCCTCTGCGTTGTGCACTTCGACCAATATATCAAGCTCGTGCTCCGCTGCGGTTGCGGCCAACTCTTGCATAAGACCATCTTCTAAAGCGGCCACGATCAGCAAAATTGCATCAGCACCCATGGCACGAGCCTCTAGTACTTGATAGGGGTCGAGCATAAAGTCTTTACGCAATATTGGAATGTCCACAACGGCCCGCGCCGCTTTTAGGTAATCCACCGAACCCTTAAAAAATTCTTCGTCGGTCAACACAGACAAACAGCAAGCGCCGGCCTTAGCGTACTGTTGGGCAATTTCTGCAGGGTCAAAGTCTGCACGAATCAAACCTTTGCTCGGCGAGGCCTTTTTCACCTCAGCGATAACTGCGGCTTGTCCGGCCTGAGCACGCTCTGCCACAGCCTTACTAAAGCCACGAGGGCGCTCGCTGATGCTGCTAATCTGATTCAATAGATCTGCAGCACTGACGCGCTGCTTAGCACGAGACACCTCAACAGATTTGTGCGCCATGATGCGGTCCAGCACATCAGAGCCCGTATCCATCACCGCATGGGCACTCATGCGGAGGCACCGATGGTCTGAGTTGCTCGGATGTAAGCGTCTTTAGCGGCTAAAGCCTTACCTGTATCGATGGCTGATAGTGCGTATTCCACGCCTTGTTCCAAGCTCTGAGCGATACCTGAAACATAGACTCCCGCGCCTGCATTCAAGGCCACCACGTCACGTGGTGCGCCGGATTCCCCAGCGAGCACCGCGTCAATAACCGCTAATGACTCAGTCGCGTCCGCCACCACCAAGTCGGCCATTTTAGATCGAGTCAGACCAAAGTCTTCTGGGCTAACCGAGTAGTGAATTATTTCGCCATTTTTGAGTTCGCTGAGTTGCGTGGGAGCACACACGCTCAATTCGTCCATGCCATCATCAGAATGAACGACTAAGGTATGGGTGCTGCCCAGCTGTTTAAATACCTTAACCAATTTTGCGGTTAACTCAGCCGCGTACACGCCAATCACTTGTTGCTTCACACCCGCAGGATTAGTAAGTGGTCCCAGCACGTTGAAGAGTGTGCGCACAGCCATTTCTTTACGAGGACCGATCGCGTACTTCATCGCGCTATGGTGCATAGGCGCAAACATGAAGCCCACCCCGGCTTGTTTTATAACCGCTTCTACTTGGTCAGCCTGCATTGAAAGATTTGCGCCAGCTTGCTCTAAGACGTCCGCACTACCTGAGTTGCTGGAAACAGAACGGTTACCATGTTTCGCGACCACTGCACCGGCACCAGCCGCGACAAAAGAAGCCGCGGTTGAAACGTTGAACGTACCGCTTGAGTCACCGCCCGTGCCGACAATGTCAATCAAATGATCTGAGCTGACACTGACACCCGCCGCCAACGAAGTCATAACCTGAGCCGCCGCCGTAATTTCATCAACACTCTCGCCTTTCATGCGCAAGGCTATTAAAAGCCCGGCTATTTGCGCATCAGTGCATTGACCCGTCATGATTTGCTGCATGACGGATTGCATTTGCTCACCGTCCAAATCTTTTCGCTCAATGACATGGGCTATCGCGTTTTGAATATCCATAGTATTTTGCTGCTTTTCTTAACTTAATTTATTAATTGGTCTGAGCGTGCTTACAGAGTAAGTTCGAGAAAGTTTTTGAGCAAGGCGTGACCGTGCTCAGTCAGAATAGATTCTGGGTGGAACTGCACGCCTTCAACGGCTAACTCCTTATGCCGTAAGCCCATAATCTCGCCGTCATCAGTCCAAGCAGTCACAGCTAGGCATTCCGGTAAGCTCTCGCGCTCGACCACCAAAGAATGATAGCGCGTTACGGTGAATGGATTATCCAGTCCAGCAAATACGCCCTCGTTGGTATGCGAGATACTTGAGGTTTTACCATGCATAATATTTTTGGCACGGACCACCTTCCCGCCGAACGCCTGGCCAATGCTCTGATGGCCAAGACACACTCCCATAAGCGGGAGTTTTCCTGCAAAGTGATCGATGACCGCCAAAGAGATACCGGCTTCATTAGGTGTGCACGGCCCTGGGGAAACCATGATCCGATCGGGCTGTAAGGCTTCAATTTCGGCAATCGTAATCTCGTCATTGCGGAATGTTTTGACTTGCTCTCCCAGCTCACCCAAGTACTGCACAAGGTTGTAGGTAAAAGAGTCGTAATTGTCGATCATTACTAACATTAGGCTTCCCTCGCTGGCGTTGATGTGGGCGCTAGACCTAAACCGGCGTTCGCCATCTCTACCGCTTTCACCATGGCACGCGCCTTGTTCAGCGTTTCTTTCCATTCATGCTGGGCAATCGAGTCTCCCACAATACCCGCGCCAGCCTGGACATTTATGGTGCCGTCTTTAAGAACAGCCGTGCGAATCGCAATTGCGGTGTCCATCGTCCCGTTCCAACCGATATAGCCCACCGCGCCCGAGTAAATCCCGCGCTTAATCGGCTCTAACTCATGAATGATTTCCATCGCGCGTATCTTCGGCGCACCGCTGACCGTACCAGCTGGAAAGGTTGCTTTGAGTACATCAATTGCGTCCAGCTCAGGCTGAATTTGACCATCTACATTCGAAACGATGTGCATGACGTGAGAATAACGTTCTACCTGCATTTTCTCGGTGAGTTTTACCGAGCCAATTTTGGCAATTCGACCAACGTCATTGCGACCCAAATCGATCAGCATCAAATGTTCCGCAAGTTCTTTTTCGTCGTTGATCAACTCGACTTCCATAGCTAAATCTTTTTCTTCAGTCGCGCCTCGCTTACGGGTGCCAGCAATTGGCCGCACCGTAACCTTGCCATCCTCCAAGCGCACCAGAATTTCAGGCGAGGAGCCAACAATATCTATGTCGCCCAAATTCAAGTAGTACATATACGGCGAGGGATTTATGGTCCGCAGCGCTCTATACAAGTCTAGCGAACGACCAGAAAAAGGAGCGGAGAGTCGCTGCGACAAAACCACCTGCATGATATCGCCCGCATGAATGTAGTCACGACAAGTCTCAACGGCCTGCTCGAATGCAGCCTGCTCAAAATGCAGGTCGTAATCTTTTTCGGTCACTTTTTCAGCTTGCTGTGGAACCCGTGGCGCGGTAAAACTCGCGGCGATACCCTCGACATTTTTTGCCAACCTCTGACGCGCTTGTGTATAAGCATTGGGATTCGCTAAGTCAGCCTGCGTCACCATAAAGATGCGGCCCGACAAGTTATCAAAGACAATCACATCAAGCGACACCATCAGCAAAATATCAGGTGCACCAATCGAATCAGGCTTATCCGGAAATTTGAGTCGTGGCTCAATATAAGCGACCGTTTCATAGCCAAAATAACCGACCAAGCCGCCCGCCATTTCGGGCAAGCCGGCTAATTCTGGTACACGAAAAGAGGCTTGTAATGAGCGGATATGCTCAAGTGCATTGCCAACTGTTTCGCTGCCCACTGCCACGCCACTGCGCAACTCGGTGTGCTGGTCCCCAAGGTAGGTGTGAACGGTCTCACAGGGTAAGCCAATAATCGAATAACGGCCCCACGTCTCGCCCCCTTGAACTGACTCAAACAGATAGCTAAAGGGTTGATCTGCCAGCTTTAAATAAGTGCTTACCGGCGTATCAAGGTCGGCCAGCGTCTCTTGCACAATCGGGCAATGAGTAAAGCCTTGAGCACGCAGATCGTTCGCTAGGGCCTCGTACTCTGCAGCCGTCTGCGGTGGCTTCACCTTTGCAAATGGCTTCTCAGTTGAGGCGTTGTGTGGTTTTGAATATGGCATTGTCGTCTTACTCCGCAGCTAGATACTCATTGGGTATTTAGTGCATACAAATAATTACTGGTTGCGGGAGATGCTTAGACTTCAATCGCTAACGTTAATAACTTTATCGAACCGCTTCCAAAGCCGTCAAAATACTGGAAGGATTAAGTCAATCGGCCGTTTAAAAGCTACGCAGAGAAGGCTAATTAGGTTAACGAGAAAGACCGACTATTTTTGATTTTTGTCGAAAAAAGAAGAGGTCCTTAATTGAATCTAGCTAAGTGACTAAAGTAAGTGGCTAAAGTAAGTCACTAGCATGCACCGTCACGCAGGGCGGTTATCGCAGGGTTGATTAGCTGTTTACCAGCGTCGCCAACGATCCCAGATTGATTCAACTAAATAATTTCGCATAATAAAACGAGAGTTTTGTTTCGTGCTCTAATGATCTCGAAAGCGTCGACCAAGGTCAAGCGTTCGAGCGAGCCGATGCGCTCAAAATGTTCACTGGGATGTTTAAACGGTTTACCAAGAGGATCTTTGCAGAAGCATTGCTCAATTAAAGCGCTGCGGCAATTAAAGCGCTGCGGCCACTATAGTGCTGCAGCAATATTGTTGCGCATCTCAGAAATCACTTGCGAATAGTCATCGACATTAAAAATCGCTGAACCCGCAACAAATGTGTCAGCACCCAACGCCGCTAACTCGCCGATATTGTTGGCTTTAACGCCGCCGTCCACTTCAAGTCGGATATCGCGACCACTGGCATCAATCAACTTTCGCGCGGCGACTATTTTGTCTTTCACGTGAGGAATGAATGATTGCCCACCAAAACCAGGATTCACCGACATCAACAAGATCATGTCGACTTTCTCAATGGCCCATTCGAGTACATGTAACGGTGTTGCGGGATTAAACACCAAGCCTGCTTTGCAACCGTGCTCATGAATCAGTTGCAGCGAGCGATCAATATGCTTACTGGCTTCTGGGTGAAACGTAATGGTAGTCGCACCAGCTTTGGCAAACTCAGGAATGATCTGATCCACCGGTTCCACCATCAAGTGCACATCAATTGGAGCAGTAATACCGTGCGCTCGTAGCGCTTCACACACCATAGGACCGATGGTTAAGTTAGGCACGTAATGATTATCCATCACGTCAAAGTGAACCCAATCAGCGCCTGCGGCGATCACGTCTTCAACTTCTTGGCCAAGTTTGGCGAAATCTGCTGACAAAATAGATGGGGCAATAATGTAATCGGACACAATAGAGTCTCTGGCTTGTACAAGGAGTGCTTAATTATATACAGCCTTGTGCATGACCACTAGCGTCTAGTCCTCGTGTTCTCGCCAAATGGAGGTGCATATCGATCCAAAGCGGCTATGTAACTCGCCCATTCAGCGCAAGCCCAAACGCTACTTTAGGGGAGTTTATTGCAGCAATAAAAATAGAGCTCCACTGCCCCGAATAATGTACAAACGCAGAAAGCGTTGTTGCGAAACAGCCATTCTAAACGTGTCTAAATTATCGACCAGCTTGCGATTGGCTGACACGATGATGTCGTTGGGTC
>CAZOIG010000131.1:0-4473 GCA_964579235.1 uncultured Gammaproteobacteria bacterium | reverse complement strand
CCAAAGAACTCGTAAAAGAGAAACAACATGGCGATCTCAATCGGGCTATAGCCTAATTGATTAAAATAGAGCACCACCAACATTCGCAGTGCGCCATCAGTTAATGTGAACGACCAATAATTAGCCGTCACCATCAGGTATTGACGCACCTCAAAGGGTAATTGTTTTAGTCGTTTAAACATTTAGCTGCACGAGGCTCGAAAGTGCGCGCAATTAGAGCGACTTTGCCACTATCTGAACCAGCTCAGCAGTACGATTGGCGTAGCCCCACTCATTGTCATACCACAGGTACAACTTAAGCTGGGTTTGATTGATCACCATGGTTGAACCCGCATCTACGATTGCCGAGCGCGGGTCAGTTCGGTAATCAATCGAGACCAAGGGCTTTTCCTCATAGCCCAAGATACCTTTAAGTTCGCCTTGTGCTGCATCGCGCAGGAGTTCATTCACCGCTTCAGCGGTAGTGGCTGACTCCACCTCAAACACACAATCGGTCAGTGAAGCATTGGCTAATGGCACGCGCACCGCATGCCCATTCAGCTTGCCTTTGAGCTCAGGAAAAATGTGCGAAATGGCCGTGGCTGAACCTGTGCTCGTAGGTATTAAGCTCATGCCACATGCCCGAGCTCTGCGTAAATCAGAGTGAGGCGCGTCTAAGATGGTCTGTGTATTGGTGATATCGTGAATGGTGGTGATCGACCCATGTCGAATCCCCAATTGCTCATGAATCACTTTTACCACCGGCGCGAGACAATTTGTGGTGCACGAAGCGGCGGTTACGATGTTGTGCCTATTTGGCTCGTAAAGATTGTGGTTAACGCCCATCACGATGTTTAAAACGCCATCCTCCTTGACCGGTGCCGTCACGACCACTTTGGATACACCCTCGTCTAAATACTGCTGGAGCAGATGCGTGGACTTCATTTTGCCCGACGCCTCAATCACCACATCGCATTCTGACCAATCAACACTTTGAATATCCGCGCCTTGGGTGAATCGAATTCGTTGATCGTCAACCTTAATCTCACCATCTGAGCAAGTTATCGATCGATCCCAACGGCCGTGCACGCTGTCGAACTCCAGCAGGTGAGCAAAAGTTTCAGCATCTCCGCCGGGGTCGTTAATTTGAACGAACTCAAAGTCAGGCCAGTCAAACGAAGCTCTTAAAGCCAAACGGCCTATTCGACCGAAACCATTGATTCCCACTTTTATCATCATGTTCTCCGCGCAGAATAAGTTAACAAGCCACTTGGCGTTCCGCCGCCTTCAATTTTTTTACCGACTCAGCAAGTTGCTCGCGCTTAGCCTCACTGGCACTCAGCAATATCCCCTCAAGCCAATCGGGCGCTGATTGACTCAGCGAATAAAAAACCCATTGACCACGACGCTGATCACTCAAAACCTCGCAGGCCCGTAACTGGGCCAAATGTCGCGAGATCTTAGGCTGGCTTTCACCTAAGGCATCCATTAGCTCACAAACACAAAGCTCGCATTGATCAAAAATCAACAAGGTAGCCATCAGGCGCGTCTCATCGCCAAGACATTTGAATACGGTTTCTGGGGTCATTGAATACCTTTGAATATTTATATATACGGATATCCATATATTATTCATTATGACTGTGAGTGTCTAGCCAAGTTTTGTTGGAGAGATTGTATAAATATGTCTACGGATGACTAGTCTCACCATTCACAGTCAAGGTATCACGGCTAAGGATCTCACTCAGAGTGATCCCGCACACTTGGCAGGTGCTAATCCTAGCAACAGCTAAATCAATTTCTCCCGCCTCTAATTCAATACCAAGCTCAGATCGGTTCAGCCCATCAATTCAGATTCGTCGATAATTTTGACTTCGAGCTATACAGACGTTGAGTAAAGTGGGCAAGGAACCCTGCAAGAACTCGTCGACAACCTGACTTAAAAAGTACTCTGCGAGCGTTTTCATTATTAGTCGCTACTCAACTGATCTAATCGTTGAACAATATTCTCAGCTTCAGTCAGAAGTTTGAGTTGATTTTGATAGGAAAGACTCAGGTATTGAGCACTTAAGTCCCAATTGTATTCCAGCTCGCTCAACTCTTCCTTGGTCCAACGATCATCGGCGGAATATTCAGACAGTTTGGGGTGTAGGTGATGAAGCACAAATTCCGTCGCCAGCGCTTGATATCGATTCTGCAATTTCAATAAACCTATCCATTTAGACAGCAGACCGCGCAGTTCTCTGTCTTTTATAAAGCCAATATACCCACTTTCGATAATGGCTTGTGACGCTCCCAGGGCTGGATCAAAGGTAGCCCAACGAAAAGGCTTATCTCTTATAAATTGCATAAGTGCATCGCGCTGAGTCTGGTCCTCACTCTCTCGGAACCCAGATAAAACAAGTTCAGAGTATTCCAAAGAGCTAGTATTAAATGCTTTGTCGGATATTAAAATATCGATATTCGCTTTGAATTCGTTGTGCATATCTTCCAACATCTCTCGCTCGTAGGCTCGCTCTGAACGATCTGACCACCATGCCTCGGCCATCAACGCTAAAAAAATCCCGATCACAAGAATCGGAAATTCGCCTACAAGGGTTCGAATTCTCTGGGTTTTTTCGTTCATCAAACTGCTCTCTGGGATTGATTTAGGTAATGCTTAAACAGAGTGAGTAGGTCAATAGATGCTCATCTGTTTTAACATAGACCTAACGGCGCTCACAACGCACCTCTATCGTTTTACGCAGGATACAACATCTCCATAAGAAAATAGAGTAAGCGCCGGCAAGGATTCTGCGAGCCGCAGGACAAAAAACGTAAATGATTTTATGTTGCGTAAAACCGCTTAAACGGCTGCCCATACAAGCGCGGGCCTCCGGCTGCTCTAATCGCGTTGGCAACCGCAGGTGCGGTTGGAGGCGTTGCCATTTCGCCCGCGCCAGAGGGAGGTTTGTCGCTGTCAATTACGCAGTTCCAGCTTGCCGTTTTAGATGTCCAATTTCACGCCCAACATAGCGAGCGGTGAGATACCCGAATACACTCATTAAGGCGATCAACATAATGCTGAATCTGGTCCAGCCATTTTCACCGTGCAGTAAGTACGGGAATGAACGAGTAATGACTTCGGCGATTAGCGCGATAAATAAACCAAAATACGACCAGATCATGAATGAAGCGTGCGCGTACAGATCTTTACGCTCTCGTGATTTTTTGTACCTGAAAATCATTAACATCGCCGCAAACAAGGTAGCTAAGCTGGCTAAAGCAGCGGCGTGAAAAAGGTTGAAAGAACCCGTTAAGTCATACTTTAAGAGCGCCGACCCGCAGACGAACAACATATTGCTAGCGTAGAGGTAACCGAGCACTCCATGCAACCGAGTTCCTTTTCGACCCGCTAACACCACGAAGCCTGCCCCAAGCGCGACCAGCGAGGACGCCAAATGCATTATCCCAATCGAGCCGTGCGTCCACGTTGTTAGATACACGTAAATATTATTAATCATGCCTTCCATGCGAACCTCTTCTTGTTTTGGCTATTCTATAGTAGAATACCAGATATAGCTAGTCTAACGTAGAATAGTAATCGCAAGGTTCAACCAACTCTGGTTCAACCAACTAAGGAAAGTCTAAAATGCAAGACCCGAAAATGATGGTGCTTGGCCTAATAAAAATGGGCTTGGCGCATGGCTTTGAAATGGAGCAATTCATGCAAGCGTCGAATATGCGCATGTGGGCCAAGTTGGGCATGTCGACAATATATAAAGTACTGAAGGATCTTGAAGCACAGGAGCTGGTTTCGGTAACCCAAACACCGAGCGCAAAAGGTCCAAGTAAAAAATGCTACTCGATAACCGAAAGCGGTGACGCGCTGTTTCAAAAATTGGTGAATGAGGCTCTGAACTCGAAGAAGCCGGTTTACTCGGATAGAATCCCGGCAATTGTGTTCGCACCCGCTGGAGCAAAAGGGCAAACACAAAAATCAGTACAAGCTGCTATTGCATCGCACGCACAGTCGGCACTGGATCTGCGCGCAGAGAAACAACGAACCAAAGGGGATCCGATCGCGAGTATCGTTATCGAATACTATGAAGCGGTGTATAAGGCTGAACGAGAGGCTCTGAAAAAGTTGGAAAAAGTGTTTTAATCACGCTGCTCGATCAGCATGGGCATCACTCACTCGATTTTTGATACAAGCCGTCAAATACTGTCGCAGGCTCTTGCCCCTCAACAAACGTTTCCCAACCCTGTCTCACGGATCCATCGTCGTTGTACGTCCAAGTGATTTGATGGTAACTGGCATTCCCATTCGCGTCTGCTTGGCTAGCGGTTGCTAAGATCATCTTATTTGCAACTCGGTTGCCCTCAAGCTCTAGAACGCCACCTTGGCTATCCAGCCAAAGCTGACGCCATTTTTGCTTGCTCGTGTCATAAAAGTTAAAACTCGACCCAGTGAAATTCGATGTTGAGCTTTGCCATTGCTCATGAATAACACAA
>CAZOIG010000130.1:0-9395 GCA_964579235.1 uncultured Gammaproteobacteria bacterium | reverse complement strand
CGCTGTCAGACCAGCCAACACCGCTTTGTTGAGTGGTTTGGTGGAGCGACGTTATAAAGAGGATGGCACCATTAGTGATTACAACGCGGCCGTATTGCACTGTGGTGATCACACGCAGGTGTACCGCAAGCGCCACTTGGTGCCGTTTGGTGAATATCTGCCTTTACGATTTTTGTTTCAGTGGGTGTTGGACTATT
Source organism: uncultured Gammaproteobacteria bacterium (assembly GCA_964579235.1). Lineage (GTDB taxonomy): Bacteria > Pseudomonadota > Gammaproteobacteria > Arenicellales > Arenicellaceae > Arenicella. Next base: position 9,198 of record CAZOIG010000130.1, on the reverse strand, counting down.
TGCAACTGCCAATGAGTGACTTTTCATCTTGGCAAGCGCAGCAGTCTTTAAGTTGCGGTGAGCGTCTCAAGTTGGGGCTGTCGATTTGTTATGAAGATGCTTTTTCCGGTGAGCATAGAGAATACGCGCAGGGCGCTACGCTGTTAGTAAACATCAGTGAGGACGCGTGGTTCGGTGACTCTTTTGCTCCACATCAAAGGTTACAGATGGCACAAATGCGCGCAAAGGAGTTGGCTTTACCGTTGGTTAGGAGCGCCAACACAGGTCCGTCTGTGTTGATTGATCATCGCGGCAATGTGCTTAAGATTAGCGAGCAATTCGTGCCCGCAAGTTTGGTTGGAAGCGTTCAACCGCGCACGGGTGAAACTTGGTTTAGACACTTTGGTGAATGGTTCATTTACCTTAGCTTGCTGATGCTGACTTTGGCTGGCGTTTTAAGTCGACGAAGATTTTAGTGCCTAGTTCAATCTTCTATCTGATCTATTGCTTTATCTAATCCTGAAAAGGTGGGCCGCTTAATACTTCTACGAGGGCCGTTCGGCGAATCTGACTTACGTGCAGCGCGATTGCTGCGCGCGCTATTTTGCGCATCGCGATTTCCGAAATCGCTCGCCCGACGTTGTTGATCAAGCTGTGCCGCAGCAACTAGGGCAGACTGATCATCTGTACTATTTCCAATCGCAGAAGTGAACTCGATGTTCGCACCATTACGGTTCCCAGCCTTTTTGAGTTTTAGGCTCTCAATCGCGCCTGAGCGGTTGAGCAATACTTCATCTGCTTTTATTTCTTCGACGTTCGCACCAGAACCCCTAATATTATCGCCAACCGAGTAGAGCTTGCTGGCATCTGTTCCTGATTGGATGATGGCACGAGCCATGGTCGGTGAATTGGCCGAGAGAATGCCTTTTAGGGTTAGATTCAGCGTGGTTTGTGGTGCCGCCGTCACCACTCTGGGGGTCGAGTCTCCAAAAAGATTACCGTCAGTCACTATATTGCTGCGGATTGCTCGATTTTGCGCGTTAGCGGTGAACGCAGTTACATTTTGCGCGGCATAGTCTTTTACCTTTATGCTACGCTGATCCCACTGATCCATGACGACCAAGATCAATGTAATCAGCAACGCCGCGCAGGCAGCCCAAAATACTAAAGTTGGGGCATTGCGTTGCGCGTATTCGCTGATGTTTTGACCAAGGTCTTGAAAGTCTTGAACACTCGAATTCATAGTTGTAGTGTAACCCAGAATCAATCTTTACCGCATTGATTAACGTTAAAGCACGGTAAACCTGTACGGCTATGGCCGTATTTTACGGGCAGTTGCCGCAATAAACTGAGTATGCGAATTAGAAGCTTTTTAATGATCCCCGCTGTCGCCATAGCCTATTTTGGCTTGAGGCGTCACCATCTATTGATTCGCGATCGCATGGCGCATGGGGCGTCTATACAGCATTTGATGGACGTTGGGCAGTTTCGCGCGCGCGAGGAAGTGAGTCAGGATGCTGACCTGAGTTACGCGCTTTACTGGTTCGAGGCGTACCGACTCGCATCGCGTCTACCCTTATGGAGTAAAACCTCGGTCCCCGCCTGTCTGCCAAGGTCTACCGCATTGATAGAACGCTTGGCTCAACGAAAGATTGAGAGTGATTTGCGACTTGGCGTATGTAAGCCAGATGCAAGCGCGCCGAATCCACTGGCCATAGCTTCTCACGCATGGGTGGAGGTGAACGGTGTGATGGTGGGAGAACCTAGCTCTGTCGCCCAGCGTTTCACACCGGTGCCAATCGAGTCTTGGCTGGCATGCAGTCGAAGCGGCGAGAACTCAGAACTAAAGCAAGATGATGGTCGCTAAACCGAGTACCGAGAAATAGCCGACTACGTCTGTGACTGTCGTTAGAGCAACGCCACCAGCAAGGGCTGGGTCCACACCTACTTTTTCAAGGAACAGCGGTATACAAACTCCAGCAATAGCGCCCATGATTAGATTGGCAATCATGGCGGAGGCGATCACACCGCCGAGCGCCGGGCTCCCATACCAAAAACTTGCGATTACGGCGATGACTAAGGCCCAGAGAAGACCATTGAAAACGCCGACGAGCGTTTCCTTTTTTAAAACGTTGAAGGCGTTTTCACTGGTTATCGTTCCTAGGCTCATGCCCCGAATAACCACCGTTAAAGTCTGCGTGCCGGCGTTCCCGCCCATGCTGGCGACAATTGGCATGAGTACAGCGAGCGCGACTAACTGTTGAATGGAACCTTCAAACTGTCCAATAACCCACGAGCCCAATAGCGCGGTAATAAGATTGACACCCAGCCAAACAGCACGATTGCGTGAGGTTGTGGCGACAGGTGCAAAAATATCGGATTCATTCTGTAAGCCCGCCGACGCCATGATGTCGTGTTCGGCTTGCTCTTTGATGACATCGACCACGTCGTCAATCGTGATTCGCCCAATGAGCTCTTGGTTTTGATTGATCACCGGCGCCGAAGTCAGATCGTAATCGGCGAACGATTTGGCAACGTCACTTTCGGGGTCCATCGCCTCGAAGGTGACCGGTGACTCAATAATGAGATTGCTCGCCTGCTCAGCGGGATCAGAGGTGAGTAGGCGCTCGACCGGCAACACGCCGGTAAGGTGGTTGCGACGGTTAACTAGATATACGTGATCTGTTTGTTTGGGCAGTTCTGCCTTGAGGCGTAAGAAGCGCAAGATCACGTCTACAGTGACGTTGTCGCGAACAACAGTAGCATCCAAGTTCATAAGACCGCCAGCGCTGTCTTCCGGAAAGGCGAGGACTTCGCCCAAATTATTGCGCGTTTCTGAGTCTACTGCGAACAGTACGTCGGCTAGAATAGATTCAGGTAGGTCGGGGACTAAATCCGCAATGTCATCAACATCCAACTGTTGAATCGCTGCAATAACCTCATTCGGATTAAGGTCTTGTGTGAGGGTCTTGGAGACACCATCGTTCAGTTCAGCGAGCACTTCTCCGCGCGCTTCAAAAGGAATGTGTGACCAAGCCAGATGGCGTTTTTCGGGCGTTAGGCTCTCTAGGGCGTGCGCAATATCAGCTGGGTGAGCGTCGACAAATAGACTCGCCAGTGTGCTCGAGTCATTTGCCTCGAGAACGCTAACAATGTTGTCAATTGGATGGGGCGCTTGCTGCACTTCTAGCCTCTACTAATACTCAGTTGCTCGGCACGGTTTGAACTGCTCTGAGCCTTAAGTAAAAGCCGCAGAGTGTTGCAATATGTCCCTAGTATAACTTGTATTGCGATAGGCCGCGCGAAGCTCGCTACATCATCGCTTAGGGCGAAGCGGCTATACAGGCTAAAGCCCTGATATACAGACTAAAGCACTAATATTCAGGCTAAAGCACTATGCTTTCATTGGATAATGATTGAGCGTGTGCAAGCGGTCTCGCGCCTCGCTCGGATTGCCTGCTGATAACACTTTGTGCACCAACCTGCTTAACTGGCCTGTATTTGAATTGAGAACTTGTTCCTTAATGGCGAGCAAATAGGTTGCGTCTACGCTGAAATGACGTAAACCCAGACCCAGCAGCAATCGTGTATAGTTTTGGTTTGCCGCCATTTCCCCGCAAAGAGAAACAGGTATGTCAGCGTTCTCCCCAGCCTTAATCACATTTTTAATCAGGCTAAGTACAGCGGGGTGAATGGGGTCATATAAGTAGTTAACTGCGTCATCCACACGATCGATCGCCAGAGTGTACTGAATCAAGTCATTGGTGCCGATTGAGAGAAAGTCGAGATGCTTGGCAAACTGGTCGGCTGCAATGGCGGCGGCAGGGACTTCGATCATCCCGCCAATTTTGATTCGACGATCAAACTTTACACCTTCCTCGCGGAGCTCCTGTTTGGTTGTTTTGATGAGGTTTAAGACTTGAGTGATTTCATCAATATTGCTCAACATAGGAATCATTATCGAGACCTTGCCGTAAGCCGACGCTCGCAGTATCGCTCTGAGCTGGGGCTTGAAGAGCGGCATATTGTTCAAACAAAGCCGAACCGCACGCATACCCAGTGGCGACTCGCTTGATTTCTTGCGAGCGTAATTAAAGTCCAATTGCTTGTCGCCACCAACATCTAAAGTACGGATGACGATTGGCATTTTCAGCCGTGTAACGATGCGCTGATACGCCTTAAACTGTTCGGCTTCGCTGGGAGCCTCAGAGCGATTCATAAACAGATATTCGGTTCTGTATAGACCTACGCCGGCAGCATTAACCCGCTCGACTTCCTTCAACTCTTTTACCGTTTCGATGTTCGCAGTCAAGTTGATGCGTTGTCCGTCGAGGGTCTTGCTGCTTTTCTTGACGAGCTTACCTAGGTTGGCTTCGCGCTCTTTGATCTTTCGCAGAATGCCGCGATATTGCTTTAATACCTTTGCTGTTGGGTTAATCAAAATAACCCCGCGCATGCCATCAACTATCAACACATCGTTGTCTTCAATGTACTGACTGCTGCCATGCATACCTACCACAGCGGGTAGCTTTAGGCTGCGGGCGACGATCGCTGTGTGCGATATTTGACTGCCTAAATCGGTGACAAAAGCGGCCACCTTGCGATCTTTAACGAACATTGTGTCCGCTGGCGAGAGGTCCTTGCTGACGATGATCTTGCCCGATAGGTCTTCCTGATTAAATTCATCAAGCGAATGCGATACGATCGCTAATAAGCTGCGCAGCAGCCGATTTGTAATGTGTTGAACATCCGCCTTTTTGTTCTGCAAGTAGGCGTCCTGCATTTGTTCAAACACCTTCATGAGGTGCCCAGCCTGCTGCACCAAAGCCGACTCAGCGTTGATCAGTTCGCGTCGAATGATGGCAATGGATTCATCTACCAATAGCGGGTCTTGCAGCATCATTTTGTGCGCTTCGACAAATGCGGCACTTTCTTTTGGTGCGTCGGCAGGCAGATTGTCCAATATGGTTTGGTATTGCTCTGCGGTCGCGTCAACCGAGGCTCGAAATCGCTCTATTTCGATGTCCACTTCTTGTGGGCGGATCTTGAACTCAGGAACCTCGATCTCACTGTTCTTCAGAACGTAAGCTGGACCGATGGCGATTCCTCGGCCGATTCCTGATCCAAATAAACTCAGCATTCAGTGCTACTCCAGTGCCTATTCGTCTTCGTCGAAATAGTTGTTGATCAGCTGCGTTATTGCCGCCATCGCTGCTTGTTCGTCGTTACCCTCGACACGCACGTGTAATAAGCTGCCTTGCGCCGCCGCTAAAATAAGGACTGACATAATGCTTTTTGCATCGGCGCGTTGGTTTTTGTACTCAAGTTCAATGTGACTAGAGAACTGAGAGGCCGTGTTGACGAGCTTGGCCGCCGCTCGCGCGTGCAGTCCAAGTTTGTTAATGATTTCTATTTCTTGTTCGATCATGCCCGTCTACTACTCGTTGTTTTGGGTTTTGCGGTAAATGCCTTGCTTAGCTTTCTGAATCTGGCCGCAGGTTTAACTCCCTATGTCTTGCAAGCGTCTGCAATGAGTCATGTTGTTGAAAGTGCCGATACAGCCTTTCAACCATATATACTGAACGGTGTTGCCCGCCAGTACAACCAATACTCACGGTTATGTAATTGCGGTTATCGGCGATAAATTTGGGTATCCAACGGTCTAAAAAGCCGATGAGATCGCCTAACATTTCAGAGCAATCGGGCTGCGCTTCAAAAAAATCTATCACGGCTTGGTCTCGACCGTTCAGACTTTTTAGCTGATTGTCCCAATGAGGGTTGGGTAGGCAGCGAACATCAAAGGTGAAGTCTGCGTCTATCGGGCTACCGTACTTGAACCCGAACGATTGCAATAGCAAGGTGCAAGCATGGCCGCCAATATTGCCAGCGTCTTCGCGCACTAGGGTGCGAAGTTCATGTGGGGTAAGCGCAGTGGTATCGATATGCCGATCTGCCAAATGCGTCAGCGCGTCCAGCACTGCACGCTCTTTTTCGATGGCTTCGGGCAGTGAGGTGTGTGCATCCGAGAGCGGGTGTTTACGCCGAGTCTCGCTGTATCGCTTAAGTAAGCTTTGGTTATTGGCATCAAGAAAAATGGTGCGCACTTTGACCTTGGCCGTTCGCAGCTGATTGATACTGGTTTCAAGGTCACTTAAAGAATCGTGATTTCTAGAATCCAAGCTGACCGCGTATTTTTGTACTTTCGCGGCGCTGGCGCGCATACGTTTGGCTAAATCGGGGACTAAACTGGCCGGCAAGTTGTCAATGCAATAAAAACCGACGTCTTCGAGCACCTGTAAAGCAATGGTTTTGCCCGAGCCGGATGTGCCACTGACTATGTAGAATTCTGAGTCGTTCATGGCTCTTTGCTGGTCAAACGACTCAGCTTTGATGTTCCCAATCTGCAATGCTATCCATTAATGATGCGGGGTCTTGGATTTCACTGATCTGGTCGCGTCGACCCGGCACACGCATCATCGTGGCTATTTTGCTGAGCAGGGTAAGGTGCTCTTGATTAGCGTGCTGTGGCACCAAAAGACCGAATGCCAATGATACGCCCTGTTTGTCGATACTGTCGTAATCAACCGCCTCAGACGACGTAATGACAGCCATCACGGCTTTCTCGCTTTTGCTGCAACGACTGTGGGGTAGGGCGATGCCTTCACCGATACCGGTGTTACCCACTTTTTCTCGCTCCAGCAAAAGCTGAAAAACGTCTTTTGGTTTCATCCCAAGCTCTGCATCTGAAGCCAACAGTTTAGCCATTTCCTCAAACAGCTTCTTTTTGCTGCTGATGTTGGCGTTGAGAGAGACTCTTTCTGGGCTTAACACTTGAGAGAGCTTGGAGTCGTTTGCCATACTTTTTTAAGGTGCTTGCATTTTGGCGAGCACGGAACGCTGGTTTAATCGTCGATAGCGTCAAACACTTGTTTTTTGAGAGCTCCGCCATTTTTGTGATGGTCGGTAGTCTTTTCCTTGTGTTTGCGAACTTGAGAGTCGAGTTTATCAGTTAACGTATCGATTGTGGCGTACATGTTATCTGAATCGGCGTGGGCGTAGAGCTTTACACCTTTGGCGTTCAGCGTGGCCTCGGCTTTATGGTGTAATTTGTCTGCGTGCAGAACCACATCAATGCTGTTTAAGTGGTCAAAATGACGCTCGATACGCTGCATCTTTTCACCGATGTAATTCTTCATTGAGTCGGTAAGGTCTAGATGTTGGCCTGAGATAGTTAATTGCATAATTATTATTCTCCTATATCGATATTGGGGTTAGACGCTTGCCCATGAGAGAGCAAGTTGGCGATGCTGGGCAGCAGCACTGCGCTGCCGAGCAATCACCATTTGATTCGGGAAGGTCGTCATTCGTAAGGATCGGCTGCGTGCAAAGCCGCATTCGACCAAACAGAGCATGCCTCGAGAATGGAGGGCTGCATTTGCTAATGCCGCAGTTTTCAAATTGCCGAAAGCCGCAGTTTTTAAGTTGCTGAAAGCAGCCCAGAAGCGGGCCGTGGGAACACTATATCTTCGCGGGTTGACTCGAATGAGCCGAACATTCCTTAAAGCGAAGAGGATTGACGTCATGGGTTTATCTTAACGCAATTCGCAGGCTCGTCAATCAGCATTCCATTTTGTTCATCTAATGCGCGTGGATAAAGGCCCCAATGAGGCCGATAAAAAGCGGTAACGTACAGAATGTCTAATTAATTGGCTGGGTTTTAGCCAGCCATATTCTTTCGTTGGCTAGCCGGTAAAATACCAAGACTCTCGCGGTACTTCGCTACTGTCCTGCGCGCTAGCTGGTGGTTTTCGGCTTCGAGCGCGGCCATGATTTTTGCGTCGCTGAGTGGCTTGTTCTTGTCTTCAGCATCCACTATACGTTTGATCAGCGAGCGTATTGCGGTGGCACTGACGCCGCTGCCATCAGGCTTACCTACTGCGGTGGAGAAAAAATATTTGAGTTCAAACACGCCCTGTGGGCATTGCAGATACTTTCCTGCAGTAGCGCGTGAAATGGTTGATTCATGAAGATCTAGAGCTGTGGCAAGATCACTCAGAACCATGGCTTTGAGGCTCGCCTCGCCTTTGTCAAAAAACTCGGATTGTCGATCGACAATTGCTTGTCCGACTAAACTCAGTGTGTCGTAGCGGCTCATAAGGCTCTTGATGAAAACCTTTGCTTCGTTGAGCTTTTCTTTAATGAATTCGCTACTGTCTTGATCCAGTCCACTATTTAATAGAGCGGCGTACTCTTCATTTACTTTCAGGCGGTGCTGGTTATCGGGGTTTATCCGAGCTTGCCATTGACCCGATGCTTTAGACTTAAACACTAAAAGGTCGGGCACAATTTGGTGTTTGTCGAGATCACCAAATCGCCCGGTTACGCGCGGCGACACTGAAGTAAGCAGTGCAATAGCGCGTTCCAATTGCTTTGCTGAACAAGCTAATTTGGATCGCAAATCAGCCCAATTTTTTCGCGCTAGCGGTTCAATGTGATGTTCGGCGATGTTACAGGCGCGTTCTAGATCGGGATGATCTGGGTGCTCTGCTCGAAGCAATAAACATAAGCGCTCAGAAAGATTTCGAGCGCCAACGCCCAGTGGTTCCAATGTCTTGACCAAACTGAGTACAGCTTCAATCTCGTCTTCTTGAACATCATCTGCTGGAGGAAATTCGAGCGCCATTTGGCTCGGACTCACGGTTAAATAGCCTTGCTCATCAAGATTATGAAAAATCATTCGAGCGATTGAAATATCTCGCTCACTGAGTGCGGTCATGCGAATCTGCCACAAAAGGTGAGCGCTTAACGATTGCCCAGCACTGATGTTTTGTAGGCCGTCCAAGTCGGACGTCTCGGCATTGTGGGTGTTGTTCGTCGATGCAGTTTTACTGCTCAGAAGACTTTCCCAGTGCGGCTCGAATTCAGAATTTCCGTCTTCAACGGGTTCACCATTGGCTTCAATCGAATTGTAGTCGGACACTGAATACTGATCCGCTTCGCTAGCCTGGGTGAGAGTGTCAGTGGCGTCTGATTGGTCTGCTGACTCAGTGCTAGATTCCTGTTCTAGCAAGGGGTTTTCATCAAGCTGTGCTTGCACGCTGTCGGCAAGCTCTTGCGACGCCAATTGCAAAATCTGCAACGACTGTTGCATTTGCGGCGTAAGCTTTTGCTTTAACGACGTTTTAAGTTGGAGGCTGTGCTTCATTGCAGGCATGATGT